>JBKHVV010000039.1:0-18331 GCA_046569885.1 Bacteroidia bacterium | reverse complement strand
TCACCCAAACTACCTGATGATTTTCGAGCTCAAGATTAAGCGTAATCGCATCTGCCAAATGCTCTTCATCTTCCACCAAAAGTATTCGTGCCATGGGGTAAAGGTAATTTCTTTGTTTAGTTTGTGAACAGATTTACATTAAGACAAAGTGTTAGCCCTCAAAAAAGCTCCTTATTGGGGCTTTTGGTTTTATAAGTTGAGTAACACTTCTTCGGGGTCTTTAGCGCCAAAGAGCATGCGACTTGGGTTTTCTATCATCTCTTTTACTTTGTATAAGAAACCAACCGATTCTTTACCATCAATAATGCGGTGGTCGTAAGAAAGCGCCACATACATAATCGGACGAATTTCTACCTTTCCGTTGATAGCTACTGGGCGCTCTACAATGTTGTGCATACCCAAAATAGCCGACTGCGGAGGGTTAATGATTGGTGTTGATAACATAGAGCCAAACACACCACCATTGGTAATGGTAAAGGTTCCGCCTGTCATTTCTTCTATAGACAGTTTTCCATCGCGGGCTTTAATGGCAAGGTTTTTAATCTCTGCTTCAATCTCGGCTAAGGTCATGCGCTCTGCATTGCGTAAAATAGGCACCATTAGTCCTTTTGGTGAGCTTACGGCTATCCCCACATCGGCATAGTTGTGGGCTATCATGTGGTCGCCATCTATCATTGAGTTTACTTGTGGGTATAAGTTTAATGCCTCTGTACACGCTTTGGTAAAGAAAGACATAAAGCCCAAGTTCACTCCGTGTTTTTCTTTGAATTTATCTTTGTACTTGTTGCGCAAGTCCATAACAGGTTTCATGTCCACTTCGTTAAACGTAGTGAGCATGGCCGTTTCATTCTTAACTGACACTAAGCGCGAAGCAATTTTTCTGCGCAACATCGACATTTTTTCTGAAGAAGTATCACGCGTTCCACCCCATCCACCAACTGCATCGGGGGAGAAGCCAGCAGACAACACCGCCAACACATCTTGTTTGGTAATGCGTCCGTCTTTTCCGCTTCCGTTTATTTTATGCGTAGGGATGTTGTTTTCATCCATTATTTTTTTAGCGGCTATAGACGGTGTTCCTGCTGCGTACGATTCTTTAGCAGTAACTGGTGCAGGTGTTTTTTTCTCCTCTTTAGCCACAGGCATCGGATTAGGCACAACCGCAGCGGGCTCTTCTTTTTTGGCTTCTGCTTTTGGTGCAGCACCCGCAGGGCGTGCAGCAGAGGTGTCTATCAAACACACCACTTGACCAACTTTTACAGCATCGCCTTCGGCTGCTTTAAGAGTAATAACACCTGCTTCCTCTGCAGGCAATTCTAACGTTGCTTTGTCCGAATCTACTTCGGCAATGGCTTGGTCTTTTTCTACGTAGTCACCATCGGCTACTAACCAAGCAGCAATTTCTACTTCTGTGATGGATTCACCCGGTGAGGGTACTTTCATTTCTAAAACTGACATTCGTCTATCTGTTTTTTTTTAAATTAATGTTTCTATTATTTTACAGGAACTTGCGCATAGCTAAACAAGTTCTCGAATAATTGTGCTAAACGTTTTTTATGCAGAGTGCTTGAACCTTCGGCAGAGGCAGCACTTGCTTTGCGTGTAACACCTTTTAATCCTAGTTGAGGCATGCTCATTGCCATGTAGCTCCAAGCACCCATGTTAGCGGGTTCTTCTTGTGCCCACAATACCTGCGAAGCGTTTTTGTATTTCTTCAACACCGCATTGATTTGGTTTTCTGGCAACGGATACAATTGCTCTACACGTACAAATGCCATGTTGGTAACACCACGCTCTTTGGCTTGGTTTTTCATTTCGTAGTAGAACTTACCACTGCACAATACCACCACATCAACATCAGCAGCTTTAGCTGTTGGGTCGTCTATCACTTCTTGGAAACTTCCTTTTGCCATTTCATCTAATGATGACGTTGCATCTGGATATCTCAACAATAGTTTTGGTGAAAACACTACCAATGGTTTTCTAAACTCACGGTGAATTTGTCTTCTTAATAAATGGAAGTGGTTAGAAGGTGTTGACGTATTTACCACTTGAATATTCAAGTCTGCACAGGATTGTAAGAAACGTTCCATTCGTCCACTTGAGTGCTCGGCACCTTGCCCTTCGTAACCATGTGGCAGCAATAGTACCAATCCGCTTTGCGTACTCCATTTGTCTTCACCAGCAACGATAAATTGGTCAACCATAATCTGAGCTCCGTTAAAGAAGTCTCCAAATTGTGCTTCCCAAATGGTTAGTCCTTTTGGCGCAGCTAATGAGTAACCATACTCGTAACCCAACACTCCGTATTCTGACAATAATGAATTGTAAATGTAGAATGGTGCTTGTTTATCTGAAAGGGTATTTAGCGTGATGATTTCTTCTTCGGTATCTTCTGTAATAACTACACCATGACGATGCGAAAACGTACCACGCTCAACATCTTGACCAGATATGCGCACCAAGTGACCTTCTTCTAACAACGTGGCATACGCCAACATCTCGGCACTGCCCCAATCTAGTTGATCTGTTTTAATAGCATTTAAGCGGTCTTCAAATATTTTTTGAATTTTCTTGAAGTATTTTTTTCCTTCCGGAAGTGTGGCTAACTTAACGCCTAGTTCCAATAATTTCTTTTTGTTTACTCCAGTTTCTGGAGATTGTAAAAAGTCTTCGGCTCTACCATGACGGAAACCTCTCCAAGTTCTTTCCAAGAAATCCCACACTACGGCACGCTCATTCTTTTTAGAGTGTTCGTGTTCGTCTTCTAAATAATTATGGTAAGCATCTTGCAATTTATCGGCTTCTTCTTTAGTTATGGTTCCTTCAGCAATGAGTTGCTTTAAGTAAATCTCTCTTGGGTTAGGATGCTTAGCGATGATTTGGTATAACGATGGCTGGGTGAATTTTGGCTCATCTCCTTCATTATGACCGTATTTTCTGTAGCACAATAGGTCAATAAAAATATCTCTGTTAAAGTGCTGACGGTATTCTACAGCAATTTCTACCGCTTGAACTACCGCTTCAACATCATCTCCGTTTACGTGAAATACTGGACACAGAGTGGTTTTAGCCACATCGGTACAATAGGTAGAAGAACGCGCATCCAAATAATTGGTAGTAAAGCCCACTTGGTTGTTTACCACAATATGTATGGTACCACCAGCGCGGTAGCCATCTAGTTGCGCCATTTGTATTACTTCATATACAATACCCTGTCCTGCAACGGCTGCATCGCCATGAATAAGCACGGGAATAATTTTCTTTTCGTCTTTTAAATACTGATCTATTTTGGCACGAGCAATACCTTCTACAACTGGATCTACCGCCTCTAAGTGCGAAGGGTTTGGTGCTAAGGTCAAATGTAGGTTGTCACCATTTTTGGCAACCACATCGGTAGAATAACCTTGGTGATATTTAACGTCTCCGTCAAAGGTGTCGTCTGTGTCGAATTGCTTACCATCAAACTCGGAGAAAATATCGCGCGGACGCTTTTCAAAAATGTTGGTCAAAGTATTTAAACGTCCACGATGAGCCATACCCATTACAAATTCTTGTGCTCCTAATTCAGCGCCTTTTTGAATTAAGGAATCTAAAGCCGGTATAAGTACTTCTCCTCCTTCAATAGAAAAACGTTTTTGACCTACGTATTTTTTTTGCAAATAGCTTTCAAAGTTTGATGCTTGATTTAACTTTTTGAAGATTTGCTTTTTGCGCTCTGTATCGAATTTAGGACGATTTTTAAGCTCTATTCTGTTTTTAAACCAGTTTAATCTATCTGGTTCACGCATGTAAATAAACTCTATGCCGATAGATTGACAATAGGCTAATTTTAGGTGGTCTATAATCTCACGAAGTGTAGCAGAACCAATGCCTACCTCGTTTCCCGCTTGAAAAACGGTGTTTAAATCGTTTTGCTCTAACCCGAAATTTTCAATGTCTAAGGTTGGTGAATATTGTCTGCGTTCACGTACAGGGTTAGTTTTGGTAAACAAATGTCCTCTGGTACGGTAACCATTGATAAGGTTAATTACCTTAAACTCTTTGTGCATGCTTTCAGGCATTTCACCTGTTTCTTCAAAGTTTTTGCGCGCAAATTCAAAGCCCTCAAAGAATTTTCTCCAGCCAAATTCAACTGAATTTTCGTCCTGTAAATAGTGATTGTAAAGCGCTTCTACTGTGGCGCCATCTGCATTGCTTAGGTAGGAATGTTTATCCATCTTGTGTTTAATCTGATACCAAATAACAAAGGTACAATTTTATTGAGTCAAATGACAAAAATTTGATGAGAAATTGAAGCCCTCAATTTAGAAAATGAATTTCGATTCGACACAACTCATTTTCTTATCAGAAGAAATTTACAGAAAAAATATTGTATCCTCTAAAAGATGAAGTGCCCCTTTTATACTTTCCGTCTACACTAAAAAAAGCAGAACAAACACTTTTGCTTTTTATGCCCTTAAAAAATAACACTACCACATCGTCAAACGAATATAATCCTACTGAAAAGTATGAGAGATCATTCTTTTTGAGAAAATTGTTTTTTCCTCCTTAAATTTATTTTTTTAAGAGAGTATTGTTACCTAAACACAATTTCTTCATCTCTATTTAGAGGGATAGATAAAACTTGAAAGCCATTGTTTTCAATACCATTGTCGGTGATGGCGCGTGTGTAGTTGAGTTTTTGCCAATTGTGGTTAATGGTGTAGGTGTGAATATCTCCCTGAACCCACCACAAGTCTTTGTTTAGCGTTTTTGTAAAGTCATCCATAAATTGATATAAGCCAAACTCTTTTCGTGGTGCTGCGTGGGAAAATATAATGATTCTCTTACTCTCAGGATGTTTTGTATTGGCTTCTTCAATCCATTGTATGTTTAACCGAGTTCTTTGTTTCCATTCTAAGGTATCGTGGATTTTTCCGCCTACGTTATTAATGCCGATAAACAAAATAGAATCCCTTAAAAAGTAAAAGTTTTCGGGCAAACTATCATTACGCATTTCATTTAAACTGTTTTGCGAATTGATTAGATATTTTCGCCATGTTTTCAATGCTTTATGTGGCTTTAAACAGTAACAATCGTTGTACTCGTTATCACCCGGAATAATGAGATAGGGAACAGGTGATTTTTCTAGGTATTTTTGAATGCGTTTATACCTGTTTTTGTAGCAAGGCATGTAGCCACGTTTTATATCGCCCACATGAATTAAAAAACTTACTTCGTTGGCATTTATGTTTTTGATGTTACGTTTAAAGTGCTTCCACTCGGTTATTTTGTAAGGCGTGTCGCCAACTACAGCAACGTTTAAAGTGTCACTTTGAGCAAAGAATTTAGCCGTAAAAACACTTAGATAGATTAATAATGTTATTTTTGACCGCTTCATTTTGGCACTAAGATAAGGTTAAATGTCTAACGCAAAAATCATACTTGTAACAGGTGGTACTTCTGGTATTGGAAGGGCTGTGTGCCATGTGCTTTCGTCTAAAGGACACAAGGTTTATGGTACAGGACGAAAGGTGAACAACTTTGATCCACTCGATAATTTTCAAGTGCTTCAAGCGGATGTAGATAGCTATAAAAGTATAGAAACGGTTGTAAATACGCTTATTGAAAAAGAAGGCAGAATAGATGTTCTAATTAATAATGCGGGTATTGGCATGGCTGGTGCTATTGAAGACTCCTTGGTGAAAGAAGTGATGATGGTGTTTGATACCAACGTTGCAGGACCAATCCGAACATGCCAAGCAGTTATTCCGCACATGCGCAAACAAAAGCAAGGCTTGATAATTAACATTAGTTCGGTGGGTGGTTTGATTGGTTTGCCGTTTAGAGGCGTTTACAGTGCTTCAAAAGCTGCGGTAGAAAGCGGAACAGAAGCATTGAGCATGGAAGTCATGCAGTTTGGCATCAAAGTGGTGTTGGTTGAACCTGGAGATTTTAAAACCAGCATCAATGAAAATCGCTACGTATCTGAAACTGCCAAAGAATCTGTTTATAAAGAAGATTTCAACCGCATCTATAAAATTATAGAAGAAGAAGTGTATCAGGGTGAAGACCCCAAAAAAATTGGAGAGTTGATACACAAAATCATCAATACCAAACATCCAAGACTGCGCTACAACGTGGGTAATTTCGACTCAAAGTTGGCACTTATTTTAAAGAAAACACTTCCTGGCAGATGGTTTGAGCGCTTGATGATGAATCATTACAAAATAAAGCACAAATGATTCGTTTTGCCACTGAGTTAGATATTGATGCGCTTTTGGTAATCTCTGAACAATCGTTTGGCAAAGATTTCCACACTAAATCCTATTTTCTAAACGCGATAAATGGAAAAGACAATAAATGCTACGTTTATCAAGAGGAGCAAGACATTTATGGGTTTGCAACGGTTTTTATTTTAGAAGACGGTTACAAAATAGATGCCATTGCTGTTGAGAAAAACCACAGAGAAAAAGGCATTGCTTCGCAACTCTTTGAAGAAATCTTATTTGACTTTGGCGATAATAACATTCAAGTATTGGTTTGGCGGGAATCTCCAGAAGGCAATTTAGAAACTATCTGCGAGCGATTTGGTTTCGTCAAAAAACAAGTTTTTGATAATTATTGGTACAGAGATAGTGTGGAAAAAGCTTACTCTTGCTTACGTTGCGGAAGTCCTTGTTATTGCACCGCCATACTTTATCAGAAATAAACAATTAAATGTAACAATGTAACAATTTACCAATGTGGCAATGTTAATTTGAAAATTTGAAGATGAGATAATTTGAAAATGACTCCCAACTTTACAAACCTTACGACTTTTGACTTTATAAACGTTATGACCTTTGACTTTACAGACTTATTATTACTTTTGCCCACACAAACCTTCAACTTTTAACATTAAACCTTCAACTTTAGACTTTAAACCCTCAACTTTAAACCTTCAACCTTAAACCATAAAACCTATAAGCATGAAATTTTTTATAGATACCGCCAATTTAGCCCAAATAAAAGAAGCACAAGATTTAGGAATTTTAGATGGTGTTACCACCAATCCATCGTTAATGGCTAAAGAAGGTATTTCAGGGCAGAACAACGTACTAAAACACTACGTAGATATTTGCAACATTGTAGATGGTGATGTAAGTGCAGAAGTAATTGCCACCGACTACGAAGGCATCATCCGTGAAGGAGAAAACTTAGCATCGCTTCATCCAAATATTGTGGTAAAAGTTCCTATGATTAAAGAAGGAATTAAAGCCATCAAGTATTTTTCTGATAAAGGCATTCGTACTAATTGCACGCTTATTTTTTCTGCAGGACAAGCACTGTTAGCTGCAAAAGCAGGCGCAACGTATGTGTCGCCATTTATTGGTCGTTTAGACGATGTATCAACCGATGGTTTGCAATTGATAGCCGACATCAGAGAAATATACGATAATTATCTATTCGAAACTCAAATTTTGGCAGCGTCTATTCGTCACCCAATGCACATTATTGATTGCGCTAAAATTGGTGCAGATGTTATGACCGGACCTTTAAGTGCCATCACGGCTCTATTAAAACACCCACTTACAGATATTGGCTTAGCTCAGTTTTTAGCCGATTACAAGAAGGTAAATGGGTAAACTGCCGCAGGCAGGGTTTTAAGTTGAAGGTTTAAAGTTGAAGGTTTAATGTTGTTTTTTTAATTCGTAATTCATAATTTTTAATTGATATTTGATTCATGGCATTAAAATGCGGAATAGTTGGTTTGCCCAACGTAGGTAAATCAACCTTGTTTAATTGCTTGTCGAATGCGAAAGCACAATCGGCAAACTTTCCTTTTTGCACCATTGAACCCAACATAGGCACGATAAATGTTCCAGACACGAGGTTAAAAAAACTCGAAGAATTGGTAAAACCAGAGCGCGTTGTGCCAACCACCATCGAGATTGTAGATATTGCTGGTTTGGTAAAAGGCGCAAGTAAGGGCGAAGGATTAGGCAATCAATTTTTGGCAAACATTCGCGAAACCGATGCTATCATTCATGTGTTGCGTTGCTTTGACGATGGTAACATCATACACGTAGATGGCTCTGTAAATCCTGTAAGAGACAAAGAAGTCATTGACATTGAACTTCAGTTAAAAGACTTAGAAACGGTTGAGAAAAAAATTGGTGGATTAGAAAGAAAAGCTAAATCGGGCGATAAGGAAGCATTGAAATATTACTCTGTTTATGATGCATGTAAAAAGCATTTAGAACAAGGAAAATCTGCCCGTTCGTTAGACTTAGATGATGATCAAAAAGAAATTCTAAAAGAGCTTCAGCTTATCACCATGAAGCCTGTTATGTATGTTTGCAATGTTGATGAAGCATCTGTAAAAACAGGCAATGCATTGGTAGAACAAGTGAAAGAAGCAGTGAACAACGAGAATGCCGAAATCATTGTTTTGGGTGCAAAAATAGAAGCCGACATCAACGAATTAGAATCTTACGAAGAGCGCCAGATGTTCTTAGAAGACTTAGGATTGACTGAACCGGGCGTAAACAAACTCATTCGTGCAGCATATAAATTGTTAAATCTTCAAACGTATTTTACGGCAGGTGTAAAAGAGGTGCGTGCATGGACAGTTAGAGTGGGCGCCAAAGGTCCCGAAGCAGCTGGCGTTATCCATACCGATTTTGAAAAAGGCTTTATTCGTGCTGAGGTAATTGGTTATGACGATTACGTAAGTTATGGTTCAGAAGCTGCCGTAAAAGAAGTCGGTAAAATGCGTGTAGAAGGCAAAGAATACATTGTAAAAGATGGCGATGTGATGCACTTTAGGTTTAATGTTTAAACCTGCCTGTCGGCAGACGCGTTGAAAGTTTAAAGTTGAAGGTTATTGGTTCATTTGTTCACTAGTTCATTAGGGATTTAGGATAATCTTAATTCTTAATAACTTCATCCCATAATCACCTCATCACTTTTATTTATTCTTTTCTCTAACTTCTAAATTCTACTCTTCTTATTTCCCTTTCAAAAGTTCTCCTAAAGCAAACAATTCGTCTCTTAATCTCGCGGCTTCCATAAAATCCATGTCTTTGGCAGCTTGTTGCATTTGTTTTTTTACGTTGTCAATGGTTTTTTGCAAAGCATCTGCGCTCATGTATTTAATAACGGGGTCTGCAGCGATATTATTTTGCACTTCGCCATAGCCATATTCATGAGGAGCATCTACTTTTCTTCCTGCAACGTTGGCTTGCTTTATAATCGCCTCTCTCGATTTAAAAATAGGCGTAGGGGTGATGTTATTTTTTTGGTTGTACTCTAATTGAATAGCCCTTCTTCTATTGGTTTCGTCAATGGTTTTTTGCATGCTGTTAGTTACTCTATCGGCATACATAATGACACGTCCGTTTACATTACGCGCAGCACGTCCAACGGTTTGCACCAACGAGCGTTCAGAACGTAAAAATCCTTCTTTATCCGCATCTAAAATGGCTACTAACGATACTTCTGGTAAATCCAATCCTTCACGCAAAAGGTTTACGCCAATTAACACATCAAACACACCTAAGCGTAAATCTCGTAAAATTTCTACACGTTCAATCGTTTCTACATCGCTATGAATGTAACGGCAACGCACATCGTTTCTTGATAAATAGTTGTTTAATTCTTCTGCCATGCGTTTGGTTAATGTGGTAATCAGCACACGCTCTTGACGCTCAACACGCAGTTGAATTTCTTCCATCAAATCGTCAATTTGATTTTCGCTTGGACGAACTTCAATGATGGGGTCTAACAAGCCCGTAGGACGAATAACTTGCTCAACCACTACACCACCACTTTGTTGTAATTCATAATCAGCAGGCGTAGCACTTATGTATATGGTTTGTGTAGTAATGCTTTCAAATTCTTCAAACTTTAACGGACGATTATCTAAAGCCGCAGGCAAACGAAAACCGTATTCCACCAAGTTCACTTTTCGAGAACGGTCGCCACCATACATGGCACGTATTTGCGATACGGTTACATGGCTTTCATCAATCACCATTAAAAAATCTTTCGGAAAATAATCGAGCAAACAGAATGGGCGAGAGCCAACGTCACGCTTATCAAAATAGCGTGAATAATTTTCAATACCCGAACAATACCCAAGCTCTTTTATCATTTCAATATCCATGGTAACACGCTCTAAAAGTCGCTTTGCTTCTAGATGTTTTCCAATTTCTTTAAAGTATTCTACTTGCTTAAATAAATCATCTTGTATGTGCACGATAGCATCTTTTATAGAATCTTTATTGGTCACAAAAATGTTGGCAGGAAATAGTTGAAACGTATCAAATTTCTCAATAACCGTATTGTTGATGGGGTCAAAGGTTTCGATGCTTTCTATTTCATCTCCCCAAAAAATAATGCGCACAGCATGGTCGGTGTAGGGTAGTTGAATGTCAATGGTATCGCCTTTTACTCTAAACTGGCCTCTTTCAAGATGAAGTTCTGTTCGAGAATACAAACTCTCCACCAGTTTAAACAAAAATTTATTGCGTGGAATAATGTCACCGACATTAATTCTAATTACACCATTGTAAAAATCGCTTGGGTTACCAATACCATAAATACACGAAACGGAAGACACCACAATCACATCATTTCTACCAGAAAGTAGGGCAGAAGTAGCGCTCAAGCGTAGCTTTTCAATTTCCTCATTAATGGATAAATCTTTTTCAATGTAGGTGTCAGTTGTAGGAAGATAGGCTTCCGGCTGATAATAATCGTAGTAAGAGACAAAATATTCTACCGCATTATTGGGAAAAAATTCTTTGAACTCGCCATACAACTGTGCCGCTAAGGTTTTGTTATGGCTAAGCACTAGCGTGGGTTTATTTACTTCTTTAATAACATTAGCAACGGTAAAGGTTTTACCACTACCCGTAACACCTAAAAGCGTTTGGGCTTTATCTCCCATTTGTATGCCTTTCACCAATTCTTGAATGGCTTTGGGTTGATCTCCTGTGGGTTTAAAATCCGATACTAACTGAAATTCCATAACTTTACAACTCTGTAAAGATACAAACTATTATGGACGAAACTTGGTTCAATAAATTGACGTTAGAGGAGCGTTATCTCTTGATAAAAGAAGAAGGAGAATTTGTAGCTTCACGATTAAGCAATGGTTACAATGTGCATTTGTTCATCGTGCGTAAAACCTATGTAGAAATGTGGCGCACCGTAACACTTCATCAAATACAATGGATTGAAATTGCAAAGAACACCGACATTTTAGCAGAATATGTGAAGTAAATGTATATTTGCGCTTATGTTTAGATTGCTTTTGTTTTTATCAATTCTCTCTAGTGCTTTGGGTGGATT
This sequence comes from Bacteroidia bacterium, assembly GCA_046569885.1. Classification (GTDB taxonomy): domain Bacteria; phylum Bacteroidota; class Bacteroidia; order Flavobacteriales_D; family Parvicellaceae; genus JBKHVV01. The sequence goes on along the minus strand of JBKHVV010000039.1, from coordinate 7,009 downwards.
TTCTCAAAGTGCAAGTAAGAATGTAATACATCAAGAACTTCTTTGGTTTAACTACACAAACACGCTCTTATTTAATGAAAAATATTTTTTAATTACTGAACTTAACGATAGAAGATACATTGAAGAGCTAACTCTTCACCAAGAAAACCTACGAATTCATTTTCATTTTAAGTTTAAAAACGAATGGGACATTGCTCCAGGATTTATATTTTTTTTACAATATCCTCACGACCCTAAAAGCACTTCTGAATTAGTCGTTCCCGAACTAAGACCATTTATCCAGATTAGTAATAAAAATAAATTAAACGACCATTTTTCTATCAATCATCAATATATCGCTGAATGGCGGTTTTTTAGAAATAACAATAGTTTGGAACTTACCGATGGTTACAATAACAACTTCAGATTTAGATACAGATTGGGCGTTGATATATTGCTAACGAAATTCAATAATCATCCTTTTAAACTTAAAATTTTTGATGAGATTCACATCAATGCAGGAAAAAATATTGTGTACAATCACTTCGACCAAAACCGTATTTACGTAGGTTTAAATTACGAATGGAACACTCATTTAAGCACGGAAGTTGGTTACCTAAATTGGCACCAACAAACAGTTAACGGCACAGATTTTTTCAATAGAAATATTTTACGATTAGCAATACTTCATAAAATAACACTCAAAAACGCATAGAATGACCGTAGCAGCCATCATAACCCTTTGCATCATTATCGGAGCCGTAATTTTATTCGCTACCGAAATTATTTCGGTTGATTTAGTGGCGCTATTAATTATGGTGTCACTCATTGTTTTTGGAGTGATTACACCAGAAGAAGGCGTGCAGGGTTTTAGTAACAAAGCTACCATTACGGTTGCATTTATGTTTGTCCTCAGTGCTGCCTTGCTCAAAACAGGTGCGTTGCAATACTTGGCGCATCGTTTGTCAAGTGTATTCAGAAAACGCTTTAATGTAGGTATGTTATTAATGATGTTGTTAGTGGCTGTTCTTTCTGCATTTATAAATAACACGCCTGTTGTGGCAGTATTCATTCCGGTAATTATTCAAATTGCACATTCATCGGGGCAAAGCCCATCAAAAATGTTGATTCCATTATCGTTTGCCACCATATTTGGCGGTATGTGTACGCTTATTGGTACATCCACAAACATATTGGTAAGTGGTATTGCTGAGAAGAGTGGGTTAGAAGCCATTTCTATGTTTCAAATGGCACCCATGGGATTGATTTTTGCTGTTGCAGGGATATTGTACATGGTTTACATAGGAATAAAACTACTGCCAAGTAGGAGAGAGGAGAAAGATTTACGCGAAAAATTTAGCATGCGTGGTTACCTCACCGAAATTGAATTGTTGGAAAATGCCGATTCGGTGAACAAAAAAATTATGGATTCGGCTTTGGTGAATGAATTGGAAATGGACATTATAGAAGTACGCAGAGGTGAAGATAAATTTTCCTTACCACCTGGTGACTTTGTCCTTCAAGCGCACGATATACTTAAGGTTCAGTGCAACGTTGAAAAAATTAAAAACCTCAAAGACCGCGCAAAAATTTTGGAAAATTCATCATGGAAAATTGGCGATGATGATTTAACAGGAAAGCAATCTACATTGGTAGAAATGATTATTACATCAAGTTCAGAAATTGAAGGAAAAACGCTAAAAGAAATAGATTTTAGAAGACGCTTTAGAGCCATTCCTTTAGCCATAAAACATAGAGAAGACGTAGTACATGAAAACTTGTACGAAGTAACTTTAAAAGCTGGAGATGTCATTTTAGCCGAAGTAAAAAATCACTATGTAAAAGAATTAAAACGTATGGAATCTGAACAAGATTCACCTTTTGTGTTACTTTCTGAAGATAGTATTGCAGATTTTGAAAGAAAAAAATTCGCCATCGTTTTAATGGTTATTTTTTCTGTAGTTATTTTAGCCACGTTTAATATCTTAGACATTATGGTTGGCGCCATTGCAGGCGTTGTGTCTTTAGTGTTGCTTCGTTGCTTAAACATGAAAGAATTGTACGAAGCCATTAACTGGAAAATAATATTTCTTTTAGCTGGTGCGCTCAGTTTAGGCGTAGCTATGAACAACAGTGGTTTAGATAAATTTATTGCAAATGTTTTGGTAAATAACCTTGGAGAATATGGACCCATTGCCATTGTTTCAGGATTATACTTAGTAACGTCATTACTTACAGAAATAATGAGCAACAATGCTACAGCTGCACTCATAGCACCCATTGCCATTGCCACCGCAGCAAGTTTAGGACTAGAACCCACACCTTTTATAATGGCAGTTGCCTTTGCGGCATCGGCAAGTTTTATGACACCCATCGGCTACCAAACCAACACGATGGTGTACAGCGCAGGTCAATATAAATTTTTTGATTTTATAAAAGTAGGTACAGCCTTAAACATTTTGTTTTGGATTTTAGCCACCATATTTATACCAATGATTTACGGATTGTAAGCAAAATCGTAATTCATAATTTTTAATTCATAATTAAAAATTTGTATATTTACACTTACAAAGCCGTTTGAAATTTTATCAAAAACAAAATGTAATGATGCGTGTAAGGCTTATTTTATTTTTTTATATAATTTCAATTTCTGTTGGATTTTCTCAAATTCCAGCAGGATATTACGATTCTGCACAAGGTTTAGAAGGTGATGCACTAAAACAAGCTCTTTACGATATCATCAAAAATCACACAGAAAAATCGTATGGTGATGCACGCTATATTTTAGACGAAACCGACAGAGACCCAAACAATTCAGCGAATGTTCGTGTTATTTATTCTCCACATAGTGTTGATGGCACTTGGGATAATGGCGCAAGTTGGAATAGAGAACACGTGTGGTCGGTTTCTAGAGGTATGACAGACCCTGATAATAACGACTACGGACCAAGTACCGATTTACATAACTTACGTGCTTGTGTACCTGATGTAAACACTGCCAAAAGTAATCGTTGGTTTGCCGAATGTTCTACCAAATATTATTATAATAGCACTTGGACAGGCAGTTACTATGCAGGTGCAGATTGGGATGCCGCACAGTTTTATTGGAAACCCAGAGATGAAGACAAAGGCGATGTAGCCCGAATATTATTTTACATGGCAACACGCTACGAAGGCGAAAGCGGAGAACCCGATTTAGAATTAATCAATTACATCCCCGTAAGTAATTCCACCACAGCGCCCAATTATGCTTTGTTTGAAGACCTATATCAATGGCACTTAGACGACCCTGTAGATGATTTTGAACGCAACAGAAACAACGTCATTTACAGTTACCAAAACAACCGCAACCCTTATATAGATCATCCAGAATGGGTAGAATCTGCGTTTGAATCAACCATGAATTTATCGGATAAAGAAAAAGAAGCGGTAGTGTTTGAATTGTACCCAAATCCTTCTGATGAACAAATCACCATTAAAGGGCTAAGCTATAAATTAGACTACGAATATTCCATTTACGACATTAAAGGAAGTTTAATTTCTAAAGGTGAACTCAAAACCGAAACCTTAAACGTTTCTTATTTGGAAGAAGGTATTTATTGCCTTACCGTTCTTAACATCAGCTACATCAACAACCATCTTATTACTTTACGGTTTGTGAAGGAGTGATTTCTATGTTATGAAAAGCCATAACGGCATAATCGTTTGTTGTCCTTGCTAATGCAATCAGTGAAGTTGCTCATATTACCTTTTATTATTTCGTTAAATGCCATTTCTCAAAACGATAGTTTGCGTTTTTTTGAGAAAGACAATACATTTAATGCTACTCGTTTTTATATTACTACGGGTGGTATTGTTGCAGGAACAAGCACCAGCTTAATCATGCTAAATGAGCTGTGGTACAAGGGTTATCCGCGTTCAAGTTTTCATACCTTTAACGATAACGATGAGTGGCTGCTGATGGATAAAATTGGTCATGCCACTACGGCTTATACTGTGGGTTATGTGGGGCATAATGTTTTACAGTGGAGTGGAGTAGAAGACAAAAAAGCCCTATGGTATGGAGGTACGATGGGTTTGGTGTATCTTACAGGAATTGAAATGCTCGATGGTTTTTCTGCTCAATGGGGTTTTTCTATTGGAGATATGGCTGCTAATATTTCTGGTTCTGCAATGTACATTGGGCAAGAATTGTTATGGAAAGAACAACGTTTTCACTTAAAATTTTCTGCACATTTATCGGCTTATGCGCAGTATCGTCCCAATGTTTTAGGAAGTTCGTTCAATGAGCGCTTGCTGAAAGACTACAATGGACAAACGTATTGGCTAAGTGCCAACATTGCTTCTTTTTTGGGTAACGATACGCATTTTCCTAAATGGCTTAACCTTGCTTTTGGCTATAGTGGTGAAGAAATGCTAAAAGGCGATGAACCTTTGTACACCGTGTTTGATGGTAAAGAGTTTATTGTTTTCAATGCCTATCGTCAATACTTTTTATCGTTAGACGTTGACTTGAGTAAGATAAAATCGAAAAGCCGTTTTTTAAACACCGTTTTAGGAACGATAAATTATTTAAAAATTCCTTTTCCTGCGGTAGAATTTTCGAAACATGGATTGCAAGGAAAACTCTTCTACTTTTAATTTTAGTCTCAAAGGGTGATTCAAATCACATTTTATTTAAAATTCATGATGTAAAATTGTTCTTCGAAAGAACGTAAAATATGGTGAATTATAAAGAAAAGTTTCAGAAAGGTATGACTTATGCTCAGTATTTAGCATTTACAGAAGAAAAAGTTGCTAATAATAGCTCTTCGGGCGTAAAACCTAGTGTAGAGTTTATAAACTATACAAAACTTAATTTAAGCAGAATGAAAAGAGCAGAAAAAACTATAAAAATTAATGCAAAATTAGCCGACAAATTACAAAATGCAAAGCTAAATATTATAGCACTTACCGAAACTTGGTGTGGAGATGCATCTCAAAACACGCCAATTTTAGGATTGCTTGAAAGAGAGTTTAGCGGTGTTAAGGTAAGTATGCTACTTAGAGATGAACATCATGATATTATGAATCGTCACCTTACCAATGGAGGAATGGCTATTCCTAAGTTTATTTTTTTAGATGGCCACTTTAACATTATTGGAGAATGGGGACCAAGGCCAAAGCCATTGCAAAAAATGGTGTTGGACAATAAAAATTCTAAACACCCAATTCCTCATGATGAATTTTCTATTGAAATTCAAAAGTGGTATAATCAAGATAAATCTGAGACATTGCAATCTGAGATAACAGCATTATTAGAATCATAATTTTTATAAGAAGCACACCTCACGGTTATGATGAAAAAAAATAGTGTAACATTATTATCGTAATATTACGATAAATTATTATCTTTGTGTTATGGGAATGTCAAAAACAGATAATTATAGTACAAAAGAACTGAATATTTCCAGCTATGCAAAGGCGTTGGCACATCCTGCACGCATTGCCATCATTCACTATTTATTAAACAAAAAGGAATGTGTGTGTGGAGATATTGTAGATGAACTACCCATTGCCCAAGCCACCGTTTCGCAACATCTAAAAGAACTAAAAAAAATTGAACTTATTAAAGGAATGATTAATGGGCCAAAAACATGTTACTGCTTAAATATGGACGTATGGCAAAAAGTAGAGAAAGAATTCACCGCTCTTTTTAAAGCCATCGAAAAACATAAAATTAAATGCTGTTGAGAATTAATTAACAATTAAGAATGTGTTCTAATAACCAATAACTAATAACCAATAACTAATAACCAATAACCAATAACTAATAACCAATAACTAATAACTAATAACCAATAACTAATAACCAATAACTAATAACTAATAACCAATACCTTTAAACATCAACTAAACTAAAACAATTCGATATGGAAAATTCAGAAAAATTAAAACAATTAGTAAAAGAAAAATACGGACAAATTGCTCAACAATCAAAAGAAGAAAATGCCGCTTCTTGTTGTGGTATTGGCGGATGTGCTACTGTAGACTATGCCGTTTTTGCAGAAGATTACTCAATGCTTAAAGGATATCAATCGGATGCAGACTTAGGTTTGGGCTGTGGTTTACCAACAGCATTTGCTAAAATAAAAAAAGGCGACAAAGTATTGGACTTGGGTTCTGGAGCCGGAAACGATTGTTTTGTAGCACGTGAAATTGTTGGTGAAACAGGTAAAGTAATTGGGATAGATATGACAGACGCTATGATTGACAAGGCACGAATGAATGCCGACAAATTGGGGTTTAACAATGTTGAATTTAGAAAAGGAGATATAGAAAACTTACCAATTGGCGGTAACACTATTGATGTAGTAGTCAGTAATTGTGTGTTAAATTTAGTACCCGATAAGCATAAAGCATTTAAAGAAACTTTTCGAGTACTAAAACCCGGAGGTCACTTTTCTGTATCAGACGTTGTATTAAAAGGAAATCTACCGGAAAAACTAAAAAATGATGCAGAGATGTACGCAGGATGTGTTTCAGGCGCTATTCAATTAGATGAATACTTAGCAATTATTAATAAGGTTGGATTTAAAAATGTAACCATTCAAAAAGAAAAAAACATAGTGCTTCCAAAGGAAATAGTTGAGAATTATTTAACCCCTGAAGAACTAAATAAATATTACCAAACTCCATATTTTGGTATTTATAGCGTAACCATTTATGCTGAAAAACCCGAAAATTGTTGTGATAGTAAATCAAATTGTTGCTAAAATAAAAAGGCATAACGTACTACCCGTAGCTGCTTTAAAGGTGATGAATTAAAGGCAACCAACTCGTCCTCGTTTGTAACGAGGATGTTATGAAAAGTGCATTTGTAATGCTTAAAAAAAAGCAACCAATTTGGTTGCCTTTTTTTGCCATTTTAGCACAAATTTCATTTGGCATACCAATTGACTATAATACAGTCGTAAGTACTGTAAATAGTGATATTCATGATATTTGATGGTATAACTATCAGTCTTGCAAGTTCACATAGTGACACATT
>JBKHVV010000038.1:0-18376 GCA_046569885.1 Bacteroidia bacterium | reverse complement strand
AACTCCCAATTTGGAATATTTTTCTTCGATTTGTTTTAAAATTTCTTCGCGTGTCATAGGTGTTCTTTACCCCCTCCAACCTCCCCCGAAAGGGGAGGCAAGAAAGGATGTATTTTAAATTTTTAATTCGTAATTCTTAATTAACTAAAGCGTTCCTCTCAGCGCTTGTTCTCTTTCTATACTTTCGAACAATGCTTTGAAGTTACCTGCACCAAAACCTCTTGCACCCATACGTTGAATGATTTCGAAAAATAGGGTAGGACGGTCTTCTACAGGTTTGGTAAAGATTTGCAACAAGTAACCTTCCTCATCGGCATCTACCAAAATAGAGAGTTTTTGTAGCTCTTTAATGTCTTCTTTCATCATATCACGGTGCACACCTAAACGCTCTGGAATGGCATCGTAATAAGCTTGTGGCGGAGGTGGTAAAAATTCAACACCTCTTGCTTTTAGTTCAGAAACGGTTTTGATGATGTCATCAGTAGCTACTGCAATGTGCTGGCATCCCGAACCTTCATAAAAATCTAAATACTCTTCAATTTGCGATTTCTTTTTGCCTTCAGCTGGTTCGTTAATCGGGAATTTGATGCGTCCGTTTCCGTTGCTCATTACCTTACTCATTAAGGCAGAATATTCGGTATGAATTTGCTTATCGTCAAACGATAAAAAGTTAACAAAGCCCATCACGTCTTCGTACCATTTTACCCACTGGTTCATTTCGCCCCAACCTACGTTGCCCACCATGTGGTCAATATACTTTAAACCCACAGGCGTTGGGTTGTAGTCGCTTTTCCATTCTACAAAACCTGGTAAAAAGATACCATCGTATTTTTTACGCTCCACAAAAATGTGAACGGTATCGCCATAAGTATGAATGCCCGAGCGCACCACTTCTCCGTTTTCGTCTTTTTCAAGCGTAGGTTTCATAAACGATTTGGCACCACGCTTGGTGGTTTCTTCCCATGCTTTGGTGGCGTCTTCTACCCAAAGGGCAATTACTTTTACGCCATCGCCATGTTTGCGCAAATGCTCATTAATAGCCGAGTTGCTGTTAAGCGGAGTAGTCAATACCAAGCGAATTTTATCTTGCTTTAGCACGCATGAAACTTCATCTCTCGAACCAGTTTCTAACCCTTTGTAGGCATGCGATTGAAAGCCAAAGGCGGTTTTATAAAAGTGAGCTGATTGCTTAGCATTGCCCACATAAAATTCTACATAATCGGTTCCTAATAGAGGAAGGAAATCTTGCGCTCCTTCAAAAATTTTTTCTAAACCGTAGTTGACATTTTTTATTTCTTTTGACATATTTTTTAATTTAGCTAATTAGCTCATGTGATGATAAGCTAATTGGAGTTTGACATTTTTTTAGTTGAGTAAATTACATTATTATAATTGTTACATCGGCACATTGTTGAATTGGCACATTAGGTTTTCAATCGTTTTAGTTCTTGAATATCTAGCAAATCTTTTGGGCGACCTGCTTTTATTTTACTTGTTATTAAGTCATCAAAAGACAAAACATTCCATTTTAAAAATTCTTTTCCTTCCACTTTTGCTAATTCACTATCTTTTAATGCTTCGTCAAACGATTTATTGATAGAAAAATTGGTAATCAATTCTAAGTTGATGCTTACGGGAGAAAATTTTACGGAAATATTTTGCTCTTTATTTTTCACTTTTTCAGGAAAGTCAGAAATTTCATATCCCATTTCATTAAATACAACAATCAGTTTTTTTAAGTTTTCTGATGCCATATCAATCCAAAAATCAACATCGGCAGAATGGCGTTGATAGCCATGAAAATTTACTGCACCACCGCCAACCATAAGCATTTTCACGCCATGCATTTGACATAGTTCAATAAATTTATGGATGCTATCGTTCCACTCTGCTATCATTATTTGGTGTTGAGGTTTATAATGAAATTGTCTTTCTTTTCTTTGTGCGTTTTAGATGGAAATTTTAAAAAATACGTTGATAATGATAAGAAGCGTAAAAAGCGTTCGGTTTTAGACAATGCTAAAAACTCAGCTTCTTGTTGCTGGTTACTTTCTTCTTTATTTTGAAACGTAATTTTCATTTGTTCATTGGCTAATTAGCTCATGTGATGATAAGCTAATTGGAGTTTGACATTTTTTTAGTTGATGAAATAATTTTATTTAATAATTTTTTTACGCTTGTTAATTTTTCTAAGAGTTCATCTGTGTTGGGATAGGTGTCTACTTCGTTACAAAGCAGTAACCAATACTCTAACTCATCTGCTTCTTTTGATGATATTTTTAATTTGTGAATGAAGTCAGCCTTACTTTCTGCATTCTGCGCCTCTTTGATGTTAGCACCTATAGAAGTTCCGCTGCGAAGAATTTGTTTAGATATAGTAAATTTTCTTTGTTCATCCAATAATTCAGAAAATTTAATGATATCAACCGCCAACTCAAAACTTAGTTTTAGGATGGTGTTTTCTTTATATTTTGGATTATCAGTAAATCTCATTTTTTACATCATCTAATTACCAAATCAGCTTATCAGCTAATTAGTGAATCCAACTTTTATAATAATCTACAACCTCCATATCAATGGCTTGTTGCGTTAGTTTTAGCGGTTTAAAGGTATCTACCATTACTGCCAACTCTTGCGTTTCTTTTTGACCAATACTGCGCTCGTAAGCACCAGGATGTGGTCCGTGAGGAATACCGGCAGGATGTAATGTTATCTGACCTTTTTCAATGTTGTTTCGGCTCATAAAATCGCCATCTACATAGTACAACACCTCATCAGAATCGATGTTGCTATGATTGTAAGGCGCTGGAATTGCTTGCGGATGGTAATCGTACAAGCGTGGCACAAACGAGCAAATTACAAATGCACTGGTCTCGAAGGTTTGATGAATTGGAGGCGGTAAATGCACACGCCCAGTAATTGGTTCAAAATTGTGGATTGAAAATGCGTACGGAAAGTTGTAACCATCCCAACCCACCACATCAAATGGATGCGAAGCGTAAATGAATTCGTGCAACAAACCTTCTTTTTTAACCTTTACTCTGAATTCCCCTTTTTCATCATGCGTTTCTAATTCAGATGGTGCTCTGAAGTCGCGCTCGCAAAATGGCGAATGCTCTAACAACTGTCCAAACCAGTTGCGGTACCGCTTAGGCGTGTATATAGGATGATGCGATTCTACAATAAACAGACGATTGTCTTCCGTATCGAAATCAATTTGATAAATCATTCCTCTTGGAACAACCAAATAATCGCCATACTCAAACGGAATGTTACCGAGTTGTGTGCGCAGTTTTCCAGTTCCTTTATGAATGAAAATTACTTCATCGCAATCGGCATTTTTGTAAAAATAATCACGTAACGATTTTTGCGGAGCTGCCAACACTATTTGACAATCGTTGTTGACTAAAACAGGCACACGACTTTCAATATAATCCGCAGCGGGCTTAACTTTATAGCCCATCAAGCTGCGCATTTTCATGTTTTTGTCCACCGCAATTTTTGGGTTGAGGTCAACAAAATTGTTGTATTCTTTTACCACCGTTGGTGGATGCAAATGGTACAACAAGCTCGACATTCCATCAAACCCGATGGTGCCAAAAAGCTGCTCGTGGTGTAAGCCCCCGTCTTTCTTTCTGAAAACGGTGTGGCGTTTGTGTGGGATATTCCCCAATTTATGATAAAATGGCATATTTTTTTTAAATTAAAAATTAAGAATTAAAAATGACGAATTAAGAGAACAGATTCATTCTGGGTTGCGTTTAGTAAGTTCCTTGGTGTTTAAAAAGAAAGTCATATTTCTGCTAAACTTTTGCATAAGACAAATATAAGAATAAAAAAAGGGCTTCCCAACTTGGGAAGCCCTTTTCCTGATAAAAATCATTTTGCTTACTGAGCAACTGTTTCAGCAGTAGCAGCAGAATCAACAGCTGTAGAATCAACAGCAGGAGCTTCTTCAACTACAGGCTCTTCAACAACAACCTCTTCAGTTGTAGTTGTTTCTTCAGCAGCTTCTTCTCCGTTAGAGCATGCAGTGAACGATAGCGTAGCAACTGCAGCCAATAACATAAATACTTTTTTCATTTTCTTCTTGGTTTTTAATTGGTTAGTAATTAAATCGGGTCAAAATTATAACAAATTTTTAACAAATCAAAAATCTGCTGAATTTTTTTTTCAAAATCTTACCTTTGATAATTATGATAAATTCAAAATTACCGAACATAGGCACTACCATTTTTACCAAAATGTCTGCTTTAGCCAGAGCGCATAATGCTATTAATTTATCTCAAGGATTTCCTGATTTTGAAGTAGATGAGTTGCTAAGCGATCTTCTGTTTCAGGCATCTAAAGAAGGGTTTAGTCAATATGCGCCCATGGAGGGTTTGCTAAGTTTGAGGGAGAAAATAAGCGAAAAATATAAGAGACTGTATCAGGCAGACTATTCTCCCAATGACGTGACCATTACTGCGGGAGCTACTCAGGCAATATTTACAGCGATTGCTTCTATAATACATAAAGGCGATGAAGTGATAATTTTTACCCCAGCGTACGATTGTTATGTACCAACCGTTGAACTTTTTGGAGGCATTTGTAAGTTTGTTTCGCTAAAAAGCCCTAATTTTTCTGTTGATTGGGATGTATTTGATAAGCAACTAAGCTCTAAAACCAAGTTGGTAATTATAAATACGCCTCACAATCCAACGGGAAGTATTTTACAAAAATCCGATTTACAAATACTGGAAGAAAAAGCGCTTGAACATAATTTTTTAGTATTGAGTGATGAAGTATATGAACACATCATTTTTGATGGCGAAAAACATCAAAGTGCGTGCATGTTTCCTGAGTTGAAAAAACGCTCGTTTATTGTTGCTTCTTTTGGAAAAACGTTTCACATTACCGGGTGGAAAATGGGCTACTGCATAGCTCCTGAAGCGCTAATGAAAGAGTTTCGTAAGGTGCATCAGTTTAACGTATTTTGCGTCAATCATCCTGCACAAAAGGCGTTGAATGATTATTTTGAGATGGAAAAATTTGAGATGCTTTCTAATTTTTATCAGCAAAAACGAGATTATTTTTTGAGTATCATTAGCAATAAAAATTTAACTTTTTTAGATTGCAAAGGCACCTATTTTTGTGTGGCTGATTTTTCAAAAATTTCTAATTTAAGCGATGTAGAATTTTGTGAATGGATGACCAAAGAAAAGCGTTTAGCAGCCATTCCACTATCCGTTTTTTATAACGATTTCAAGGACGAAAAATTAATCAGATTGTGTTTTGCAAAACAAGAAAACACTCTTAAAAAAGCTGCCGAAATTTTAAACGAACTTTAGTCATCAACATTGCGTTATGAATTATTTAACAACAATATTGAAACTTTAAGGTTCGATTTCAAGTATATTCGTACAGAATTTGCTTTCAAAAACAAAAATGGCATTGATAAAATCTATACAACTATCTATTTTATTTCTTTTTGCGGCTTTAAACTCAAAGGCACAAGATTCTTTTAATGAGCCTGTATTGCCGAAATACGAGTACAAGTCAGCATCAGAAATTATCGAAATTATACCCTATAACGATTCTGTATCGCGCTATTTTGTTTATTCAAATCATCTGTACGATGAGCGCTGGGACACCTTAGCTCAGCCAAATTTTTGGAGACAGATTATGCATTTATCACCAGACTCGTGCATCATCAATGTGGCATCTACGCGTCAAATTTTATCGGTAGAATCGTTTAAAGATTGGCAAAAAAAATCTGACCAAGAAAAAACCGACTATCGTGATAGCATGCGTTGGTGCTATGGTTTGGATTCCTTAGAACGAATTTTTGTAACTCATGGTCAAAATCATTTTTACAATTTTGAAAATGTTTTTCCAAGCGTGTCTAGAGGCGTTGAGGTGTTTAACGATTTGGGTGTTGACCCATTTTATGCTCAAGCTATTTTGTTGATTGAAAGTCCGAATAAGTTGCAGTACTCTAAAAATGGTGCTTATGGTTCTTTTCAGTTAATGAAAACCGTTGCCAGAAAGCATGGGCTTAGAGTAGATAAATATGTTGATGAGCGCACCGATTTTGATAAGTCTGCTTTTGCGGCAGCAAGTTTATTGAGCAAAGTTTGTATTCCTGAAGCTAAGCGTATTTTAGCAAAATACAATCTTACGTACAACGAAACAGATTTGTGGTTTCGACTATTTGTAATGCACATTTATCATGCCGGAGCAGGCAATGTTAATGGTGTTTTAGGAGAAATTCAACCAACCGAAGGAGGGATGAATCTTATACGTTCTATGTGGTTAACCGAATGGGGCGGGTTTAAAAATTCTTCGCAAAATTATACGCAATTAGCGTTAGCGTCTATTCTTACACTTAACGATTTAATTTATCATAAGTGTGATTACTTATTTGAATGCAAGTAGTTGCTCAAGAATATCTTTCTGTTACCATCGTTCAGCAAAACATTGTTTGGCAAAATACAACTGCCAATTTGCAAAAATTAGATGAGTTGCTTTCATCCGTAAATCAAACCGATATTATGGTGTTGCCTGAAATGTTTAACGTTGGGTTTACCATGAATGCTAAAGAAGTTTCTGTCTATTCTAACGTTACTTTAGATTGGATGAAAGAAAAATCTAAATCGAAAAACTGTGCTATTGTAGGAAGCATTCCAACCGAAGAAAATGGCGTATTTTTTAATCGTTTGTTTTGGGTTGAACCGAATGGAAAAATCGTTCATTACGATAAGCGTCATTTATTCAGAATGGCTAATGAACATGAGCATTACAAAAGTGGGACTAAAAAAATAATCATCCATTATAAAGGTTGGAAAATTTGTCCGTTGGTGTGTTACGATTTGCGTTTTCCTGTGTGGAGCAGAAATAAATTTACTAACGGAAATTACGATTACGACCTCTTAATTTATGTAGCCAATTGGCCTCAACCAAGAAGTAATGCGTGGACCATTTTACTTCAAGCAAGAGCCATTGAAAACGTGAGTTATTGTGTGGGCGTAAATAGAGTAGGTGAAGACGGAAACGGTTTAAATTATTTAGGCGACAGTGCCGTTTATAATTTTAAAGGAGAAAAACTTTCGCAGCTAAAAACAGCGATTGAAGATGTTGAAACCACCCAAATTTCTAAAAAAGAATTAGATTTTTTTAGAGAAAAATTTCCTGTAGGATTGGACGCGGATAATTTTCAATTAAATACCTTATAGATTTCTCGAAAGCTTTAGGAATATTACTCTCTCTCTTTTGGAGAGGATTGAGTAGAGGCTTTTAATTCCCAAGTTTCATTCACTTCCCAATTGGAACGAAGCGAAAGTTTTTTTGAGAAATAAATTATTTTTTCAGGCTGAATTTTTTCATAATAATTTCCTGTGTCCCATTTGCCATTTTCGTTTTCATCTACTATAATTCTCGCAGAATAGCTACCTGGATTAAGTTTTTTTAACACTGTTTTTTGTTCTAGCGAATTTATTTTCTCGTGATAAATAACGTTGTTTTTTTCATCCGTGATTTCGAGAATTAAAGACGAAAAAATGGAGTCTATTTTTGTGATAAAAATTAAATCCGAGTAGTGTTCATCGGTCAATACAGAAAAGGAATTTACCAATGTATCGTTGTGCTTTTGATAAATGTTTTTTACAGATTTTGGCAGTAAGTTTATAGTGTATTTAGCCGCTTCAGGATTACTTAATAACACATCTATTTGCCTTTCATCTTTGCTGTTTAAAAATGCATTAAAAGACACATCAACACTATCTTTTTGAATTAACATTTTGCTTGTGTCTATTTCAGCAATCGGATAGTTGAATAGCAAGTGTAGCGTGTCTTTTAAATTAATTCCATTTTTTACAATACTAAAATTCAATGCTCCCATTTTTGTTTTTCTTCTCAGCAAAAGTGTATCGCTAAAATTGTATTCTTCAATATAAAGCGGGACGCTTAATTTCGTTTCGGTAGTATCGTTTAAATAAAACACACAGCTGTCAGAACCGCTTTCAAAATAATAGCGAAACACATTTTCTATTTCAAACTTTGGCAGTAATTTTATGGCTTTATTAAAGACCACCGAAACAGCATTATTCTCTGAAAATTTTGAATTAGAAACTAAAAACTTTTCTTTTTTCTCATTGAATAAGCTCAACGAAATTGGTTTTAAAGAATCGTGCGTAATATTTACCAAAGTAGCTGTAAACGCAATATCTTCAGAAGGATTGTCGTATAAAAAATTGCTGTTGCCGTCTTTTAGCGCGAACACTTTATAGTTGTCATTTTTAATGTTTGTTATTTCAAAATTTCCTGAGGCATCTGTTTTAGAAAAATAGTAGGGTTTTTCTTTTTCTGGAATTGAATCGTAATCATTTTTGTAGAGCATCACCCACACATCTTCTGTTGGTGTTGAAGTAAACGCATCGCGCACATTTCCTTTAAGTTTTAAAGAGTCGAGATAAGCACCTGTAGAAAATACATACTTGTAATTTTTCATGATGTTATTTTCCGTTACATCGCTTATAGCAGAGCCAAAATTGATAGTGTAAGTAGTGTTTGTATCTAATTCGTTATTCAAAAAAATGTAGAGCTTTTTGCCTTTTACTTTAAACTCTGGCTTGTTGGGCAACGATGGCGTAATAATTACATTTTGCGAAGGATTGCTAAACCTAAAATATTCATCAAAGGGAATAAGAATGGTTTTAGAGTTAAAGTTGATAGAAAGATTTTTAGGAATGGTTTTGTCCTCTATTGCTTTTGGTGGTGTAACATCTTTTGCCCCGCCTGTTGGTGCAACCACTTGAGCACATCTCGAAAAAATTAAAATTACTATGAAAAACCAATACCTCAAGCCAAACTATTTTGTAACAGTAAACTTACTTTTTCCAAATAAATTTTATCGGTTTCGTCAAAATGTTTAAGATGTTCGCTATCCACATCAATTACGGCAATCACTTTGTTTTGTTTATTAAAAACAGGTATTACAATTTCTGATTGAGAAGCATCACTACATGCAATGTGTCCTGGAAATTGATTTACATCATCTACAATAATCGTTTTTTGCTCTTTCCATGAAGTGCCACAAACGCCTTTGCCCATAGCAATGCGTGTACACGCCACCGGACCTTGAAACGGACCTAAAACTAACGTTTCACCATCTGCAAAATACACGCCTACCCACCAAAAATTAAACGTCTGTTTTAGCGCAGCTATAATATTACTTACGTTGGCAATGGTATTATTTTCACCCATTACCAAGGCTTCCAACTGTGGCAATAATTGTTCGTACTTTTCCTGTTTACTAAGCGATTGAGAAATGATTAATTCTTCTGCCATAACAGCACGAAGATAATAAAATTAGACTCTCTGAGATTTTGGATTTTGTCGTGTGTCAAAAATTCTTAAAACAACAATACCCTTTTTATTTGGTTGATAAATAACTTTACAATGGTACACAACTATTCTTCTATAAGGTTCGCCAAGTATATCATCTACTTGATATTGTTTAGTAAATTGAATTTCTTCAACAGATGAAAGAATAGTGCGTACAATTTTATCGGCAGCAGATTTGCTTTTTGCTAAATAAAATTGATGAACGAATTTAAGGTCTTTAACAGCAGAAGTTTTCCAACTTATTTCCATGTTTTTATTTCTTCTAAAACATGCTTGTGAGAAACAGATTTCTCTTTTTTGGCTCTTAGAACTTCTTTTTTGTATTGTTCAGCAGTTAAGGGCTTTCCGTTAGTAGTATAGGCAACAACAATCTCTTTGTCGAGAATTTTTTTAATGCGTTCTAATACCGACTCTTTATTTACGCTAAACAACTGCTTAGCCAAATCTATTTTAACAGTTTCAATACTCATAATAGTAACTAAAATATCTTAAACACAAATGTACGAAATATAAGAAAAAAAGTTACAAAAAAACAAAATTGTTCTTCTGCCATAACAGCACGAAGATACGGCTATTTTTCATCCGAAAAATCGAAAACTTCTTCGATGGTTTTGCTAAACACTTTAGCAATTTTATATGCCAACACCGCAGAAGGATTGTACTTGTTTTTCTCAATGGCGTTAACGGTTTGACGCGTTACACCCACCAATTTTGCCAAATCTTCTTGGGTGATGTCTTTTATAGCGCGTTCTATTTTAATCTTATTGTTCATGTTTAGTGCGGTATAAAAGTAGATTAAAACGTATGATGTAAAATATTAACGTTGAAAACATGTTGTACATCATTACTTGTAAAAAGCTATCGTTGTAAAATATCCAATTAGCTATAAACAATATAATTGTATTGAATATTACAGCCCATTGGAAAGAAGATAACCTTAAATGATTTAAAAATTCATCTTCATTTTTTTCTTTTGAAAAAGAAATAAAAAACAATGAGAAAAGAAATAAGGAGAGGGCTAACTCGTCTGTGTAGTTTTGAAATCCAAGTAAAAAATCCTTATTTGAATTGTTTGTAAGTAAGCTCAATCGAAATTCAAAATAATAGACGGCTATCCCAAAAGCAAGTGTAAAGGGTAACGAAATCCAACCAATCTTTTTGTAGAGGTTGGGTAATAATGGAATTGTTTTCATAATACGGATAGGTTTAAAGTTTTTACAAATGTATGGTATAATATTCTAAATGTAAAAAATAAATTACAAAAAGTTGTGAAAAGATTACTTTTAGATTACATCCTCTCTTCACTTATCACAATGACGGACTTTAGGTGGAGTACCTTATTTCACTAATGAACCAGTGAACTAATAAACTAAATATTTACATCGCCACGCCAATAGAGCAAACAGAAATTTTACAATCAGGGTGTGTTGCTTTTATGGAATTCACACACGCCTCAATGGTAGAGCCAGTGGTAATAACATCGTCTACAATTAACACAGAAGAAAGATTTTTTATTTCATCAGAAGTAGAAAAAATATTGGTGGTATTTTCCCAACGGCTAAAGCGATTTTTGCTCGTTTGACTTTCGTTATAGTGTAAACGTTTTAGCAAATTATTTTTTGTAACAATACTCGAAGATTCAGTAATTCCTAAAGCAATTTGTAGTGCTTGGTTGTAGCCACGTTTTTGTTCTTTTTTGGGATGTAGCGGAATTGGAATTAGCGCATCATACGTTTGTTTCGAGAATTTTGTTAATTGATTACCCAACAATACGCCAAACCTTCTGCCAATTTGTGGCTTATCGTTATACTTTAATTGATGCAATAAATTTTGAGTTTTTCCGCCTTTTTTAAAATACACTAAGCTGTATGCTTCTTCAATATCGCAACGTCCGTAAAAAATTTTACTCACCACATTATCCGAAAAATTTTCGATGCGTGTGTAGGGAAAATCCACCTCGCACGAGGTGCAAAACACCTCTTCTTGTTTCATTAAATGATTGCCACAAGCCAAGCAGTTGTTCGGAAATATTAAATGGAATAAATCTTGTAGCATATCATCAATAGGCTGTTAAATACTAAACGGAACATTGTGTTCATCAACTCGTATAACTACTAATTTTGCACTAAATTTATAAAAATCGTTATGAACGAACAGAAAAAAAGTAAAGAACCTCTTTTCATTACCATAATTGTTATTTTGGGTTTAATCACCTTAATAATGGGCTACGATTGGTATGTAAAAGGGAAAAGTTTAGATACGTGCACACAAAGTAATAATGAATTAGCGGCTGAATTGAACGAGCTTAACGGCATTATGATGGGTAGCGATGTTGAGTTGATGACGGATGACATCAAAGAAAATTTAAAAAACATGTTGGCAGAATATTCTGAAATGAAAACCGACAATGTAGCATTGAACGATAGTATTTCTAAGGAAAAACAAAAAATAGAAGCGCTCTTAGCCGAGTTGCAAGACAACAAACAACGCAGTGCTTACGAAATTTATAAACTCAACAAAGAAAACCAAACGCTGCGAAAAATAATGCAAGGCTACGTGCACACGATTGACTCTTTAAATACCATGAATATTGCGTTAAAAGAAGAAGTACAACTAAAAGACCAAAAGCTAAATCAAGTAACTTCTGAGCGTGACCAAGTAGTCAACAAAAATCAAGAATTAGAAGAAAAAGTGAGTTTAGGTTCTCAGCTAAAGGCATCTACTATTGTTTCTACAGCATTTAAGTTAAGAGATAACGGAAAGCAGGTGGAAACTACACGTGCTTCGCGAGCCAATATGCTAAAAGCGTGCTTTACGGTTGATGAAAATAAAATTGCTAAAGCTGGAAATAAGCGCATTTATTTACGGGTAATTTCACCAAGCGCCAACGTTTTAACCAATAGTTCCTCTATTGAATTTAGCTTTGGCGACCAAAAAAGTATGTGTAGTAGCTATCGCGACATCAACTACCAAAATGCTGCGGCAGACATTTGCATTTACTACGAACACACCGCTGATGAATTTGAAGAGGGTGAATACATTGTAGAGCTCTACTGCGAAAAAGCACTTATTGGTAAATCTTCCTTTGCGTTGAAGTAAATAAAAAAGCCCCACATTTCTGTAGGGCTGAATAAATTTAAAGAGTTGAAATTTACTTATCGTCTTTATTTGTCAAGTAGCAAATTTTAAGCTGATTGGCGTTTCTTAATTCGTTTTCGATTTTAGAAACGGTATTCATTTTAACAGTTTTGTCAACTTTAAGAGCGGCAATCATTTCTCTAATTTCACGTTCGCTGCGCTCTGTACGTTTTTTCTGAACCCAAGGAATAATTAGCGATTCGTTTGGTACAATTTCGTCATCTAACTGAATGGCGGTTTGATTACCAAAAGCACTTGCATCCAAAGGTTTTCCAGCATAGATATATTCTACAGCTGATTTTTTCTTCAGTCGTGTAATCTCTGATGCTTTTGGTTGGCTAATCTCTACCTTAATATTATCATTTTTTATCACAGCCGAAACCATGAAAAAGAATAATAGCATAAATACGATATCAGGCAACGAAGCTGTAGATATTGCTGGCTGAGATTTTTTTTTATTTTTTCTAAATTTTGACATACTTATAAGTTCAAAGTTTAATGTTTAAGGTTCAAAGTTGTTTGTTAACAACCATAAACACCGTTCTAAATTTTTAATTTGCAGCAGCTCCAGTATCGCGCATCTCCAATGTCATGATACGTTTTGGAAATAAAATTCGTAGAGCAATTAATTTTTTTCGGTCTTCTTCCAGTGTTTCGTCAAGTTCAAATAGCTGTCTTTCAAACTTGCTTTTGCTCACATCGCTTTTTAGTTCATTAACGGCTGCTTCAATAGCGTTGTACACTTCAATAAAGCGTTCGTAAGAGGTGCTTTTATCGGTTTGAATAGATACGAAAGCATTTGACGGAAGTTCTGAAAAGTCACCAAGCAGTTCATGTGTCGCCAATTTGTCGTTAAATTCTTGCAACTTACCTTCAAGGTCTTTGTTGGGTTCTTGCGCAAGTTTTGCTTCAATTTGAGAAATAGAATTGGTTAAATAATCTTTTGAAACTTTTCTTAACTTAGGCATATCATTACGCCCATTACCAGGGTTGGTATAAAACACTTTTAACTCTTCTTTCAAAAAGTCAATATCTGCTAGTTTGCCTTCTACCAACAAACGGTCGCGAGCATCTATTTTAATCTCAAAAATGTTATCTTGACGTATAATAACAGCTTCGGGATTGTCTTCTTTTTTAGGAAGAGAACGCTCTACACCTTGGTCTGTAGCTAAAGTAGTTGCTACCAAGAAGAAAACCAACAGAAGGAAGGCAATGTCTGCCATACTTCCTGCATTTATCTCTTCTAGCTGTCTTTTTGCCATATTATCTGAAAAGTTTTAGTGCTTCACCAGCTATCCAAACTAAAGCTGCAAGGAATGTGAGTATAAATGTTGTTAAAAGCCCTGTCCCAACTAATTTGTAGGTCTTTGTATCAATTTTAGAGGTCAAATCCTGTGGTACAACATCCGATGCCATAGCATACGATATACCAACAATTACCAATAATACTATAGCGCCTATTAAAAATGGTTTAAAGCGTTTGAAGTCGCTAATTAGTGCAATTACAAACGTGATTAAGCTAATGATGATACAAGCGTAAAGTACAATCATTGTAAAGTTGATAGTGGTAGAAACGGTGCCAGTAATGTCTTCTACCAATACTTCTGCGATTTCATCACCCATTTCTTGAGGCGTTTTTTCTGAGGCAAAAGGTACATCGCCATTTTGTTTTTTGTGTGCTTCGTATTGCTTGTTCCATTCAACAATTCCTAACTGTTCCGCATCCACATTGCGTGGGTCGCCATTAGAAATTACCATGAATGAAAGAACCAAACCCACAACAAATATGAGCGCTGTAAGCCCTTTTAGCATTAGGTTTAATTTTTTAGTATCCATATTGTTTTAAATTTCTTTAGTATTAAAATGGGTTACTATTTAGAGCTTACGTTGTGCTTAATAAGCATATCAACCATAGTGATAGAAGCGTCTTCCATTTGGTTTACCAAGCCATCAATTTTTGCAACAATGTAGTTATAAAATACTTGCAAAAACATCGCTACGATAAGACCTGCTACTGTGGTAATCAAAGCTACTTTAATACCACTCGCCATGTCTGTTGCGTTCATTTCACCTGCTTTTTCGATAGAGTCGAATGCTTGGATCATCCCGATTACTGTTCCTAAGAATCCTAACATCGGTGCAAGAGCTATAAATAGAGCAATCCACGAAAGTCCTTTTTCTAATAAACCTGTTTGTACACCACCGTATTGAACAATGGCTTTTTCAACAGCCTCAACATTTTCGCCATCACCAGCTCTGTCTAATCCTTGATAAAAGATAGCGGCAATGGGTCCTCTTGTGTTACGGCATACTTCTTTAGCGGCATTTACACCGCCCGATTTTAAAGCAGCTTCGATATCCGCTAATAATTTAGCAGTATTTACAGATGCCATATTTAGGTAAATAATTCTTTCGATAGCTAACGCCAAACCTAAAATCAAACAGATAAGTACCAAAGCCATAAACTCAGGCCCACCTTCAATAAATTTGGTTTTAATGGCTTGAGAAACGGATTGTTCAGCTTCTTCGATTGGTTCTTCTGTAGCGGGAACTTCTTCTGCGGCTTCAGCTTCAGCAGGTGCTTCTTGTGCAACAATAGCTGAGTCGGCAGCGGCTTCTCCGTCTTGTGCGTAAGTATTTGTGTTAAATACCAACATCCCTGAAAGGGCTAAAAGTGTGAATACTTTTTTCATGACTTTACTTATTTTTCTTGTTTTTAGTTTAAACTCTATTTTATGTTATTTATTATTTTACTATTTCAAATTTTCTTTTCTCAAATCCTCTATAACTTCTTCCGCAATTTTTGCGGAGAGAAAGGGATTCGAACCCTTGATACTCTTTTGGAGTATACACACTTTCCAGGCGTGCTCCTTCGACCACTCGGACACCTCTCCGGTTATTAATCCTAATTTACAAGAGTACCGCTGTACCCATCAGGTCGGACACCTCTCCAGATTCAGAGCGCCAAATTACAAAAAATATTTTACGATGAATTAACAAAAGATTAAACCGCACATTTTTTTTCGCCAATGGTTGTAATTCTAACTTATTTCTCCGCTAATGTTAGAGGTGATGAATTTTTTTATTTTCGCTTGATTATTAAAGTTTTCTATGGCAAACATAAGCTTACAGATGGCAGCTTCGAAGGTCATATCTTTGCAATCAATGGTGCCTGCTTTAGCTAAATGTTTACCTGTTTCGTATTTGGTTTGCTCTACGCTTCCAGCCAAACATTGCGATACGTTTAGTATGGTTAATCCATTTTTTATGGATTTACTCAAAGAATTGTAAACCCAAGCTTGCTTTGGAGCATTACCAGCACCGAAGGTTTCTAATACTAATCCCTTTAAGTTGGGCGTACTTAAAACTTGCTTAAAAAATGCTTCAGAAATTCCAGGAAAAATTTTTAGTACAGCCACATTAGGGCTAAATTTATTCGAGTAGATTAATTCTTGTTTTTTTGGCTTTAAAAGGGCTTTCTCGTTAATTTTTATGTTTACACCAATTTCAGCTAAATAGGGGTAGTTGTAAGAGTTGAAGGCTTCAAAATCTTCGGTATTTATTTTAGAAGTACGATTACCTCTGTATAAATTATACTCAAAATAAATGGCAACTTCTTTTATTTTAGAAGTCATAGCAGCAATTTCGATAGCGGTGATTAAATTTTCTTTGCCATCAGTGCGTAGCATATTGATAGGCAATTGCGAACCTGTAAGTATGATTGGTTTGCTAAGGTTTTGAAACATAAAACTCAACGCAGAAGCGGTAAACGCCATGGTGTCTGAGCCGTGAAGTACTACAAAACCATCATATTTAGTGTAATTTTTATAAATGATATCGCCCAATTCTTTCCATACTTTAGGATTCATGTTAGAAGAATCAATAGGTTGCTTTAATGAGTTTACAGAAATGTTTACGTTTAGGCGTTTAATTTCGGGAATTTCTTTTAGCAGCTGATTAAAGTTAAATGGCACTAATTGTCCATTTTTAGCTTTAATCATACCGATGGTTCCACCAGTATAAATAAGTAATATGTTAGATTTTTGAGACATTATATGCCAAACACTTTTTTTGAGTTTTGGGTGGTAATATTAGCAATTTCTTCTAAACTCAATTGGTAAATATCGCAGAGTTTTAACGCAACCAATTCTAAGTAACTTGGCTCATTGCGTTTACCTCTGTGTGGGGCTGGCGCTAAATAAGGCGCATCGGTTTCGAGCACTAAATGTTTTATATCTACTGATTTTAAAACGTCATCTAAACCACTGTTCTTAAAGGTAACAACACCGCCAATTCCTAATTTGAAACCACCATAATGAATGATTCGTTCAGCATCTTCTTTTGTTCCCGTAAAACAGTGAAAAATTCCACTTAGGTTGTCATCATTTTCTTCATCTACAATTTCAAAAATTTCTTTAAAAGATTCTCGCGCATGAATGACAATGGGTAATTTTTTTTCTTTTGCCCAATGTATTTGTGTTCTAAACGCTTCTTTTTGTTGCTCAACAAATGTTTTGTCCCAATATAAGTCAATACCAATTTCGCCAACGGCATAGTATTTTTCATGGTCAAGATGATGTTTTATTACGTCCAATTGTTGTTTGTAATCTTCTTTCACAGAGCAAGGATGCAAACCCATCATTGGAAAAATATTTTTTGGATATTTCTTTTGTAAATTGAGCATCGCTTCTATATTTTCAATATCAACATTTGGTAAAAAAAATCGCTCTATGTTTTTATCGAATGCTACTTTTATAAGTTCGTCAATATCTTCCGCAAGTTCTTTGGAATAAAGATGTGTATGCGTATCGGTAAGTATCATTGTTTGATAAAAGGAAGAATTTTTTCGTAAACCATGCTAACGGTAATCATTTCCATAGATTGCTCGGCACATTTTTTTGCTTTTTTGCCGTCAATTTTACCATAAATACTGCATGGTCGGCACGGTAATTTTTCTTTTGAAATCTCTACAATGTTTTGCTCATTGTTTAAAGGACCAAAGCCAGCGTAGTGATGCGTTGGACCCCAAATAGAAACTACGGGCGTTTTACAAATAGTTGCCAAATGCATATTGGCAGAGTCCATGCTCAGCATAACTTTTAAACCACCAATCAATGAAAGTTCATCTTTAAAAGAAATTTTACCGCTTGGCACAATGCAATTTTTATCTTTTTTAGAGAGTTTTTTTAGCTGTTTTATTTCTTTTTCATCTCCACCAAAAAGAAGTATTTTTAAGTCTTGATGGTCATTAAGTTTTTCGATTAACTTTTCAATTTTAGTCAAATTCCATTCCTTGGATGAATGTTTTGCAAATGGTGCAATACCTACTAGAATATCACTTTTTTTAAGGTCAAGTTTATCTAATAGTTTATTGTTGAGTTTTAAATCAAGCCAATTGTCTTCTAGGAGTAAATCTGTTTTTAAATTTAATGTTTTGAAAGCGTCTAAATAACGTTCGGTAGTATGTTTTAGTGGTTTGAAAAATTTTCCTGCTACGAGTTCCTTTTTTTCCTTTCGTCCTTTTTCAAACACAATTGTTTTCACACCATTCATTTTTAAAAATGTGCGTAAAATTTGAGTTCGTAAAACATCATGCAAGTCAATAAAGGCATCAAATTTATTACTATCTATTAAGTCTTTGGCTAATTTTTTCATGCCGAATGGACCGCTATATTTTTTGTCTAAATCAACACCTATAAACGTTAGTCGTTTTGAAAACTTAAATAAGGGTTCAAAAAATGGACGAGAAACAAATGTGATGTTAAGTTTTGGGTTTAATTTTAGAATAGAATACAACACTGGTACGATAAGAATTACATCGCCCATAGCCGAAAAACGAACGACCACAATGTGC
>JBKHVV010000037.1:14186-18583 GCA_046569885.1 Bacteroidia bacterium | reverse complement strand
TTTGTTTTTGTTTGCTTCTTTTAGTTTTTCATCCAAAAGTGATAGAACATGCCGATAATGTGCTTCATTAGATTTTATATCGCTTGATTGATAAATTTTTTCATCAAAAAACGTTACTCCAAAAGCATCGCGCTGTTTTTTTAACAGATTGCAAAGTGCAGCAGTTGCGTGGAGAGCAAAATCTATTTTGGTTTGTTTTTCGTCAATACCAAAATACATGCTTGATGAAGTATCAATAAGTACAGAGCATCTAAGATTGGTTTCTTCTTCGTAGCGTTTTATAAATAACTTATCTGTGCGAGCGAACAGTTTCCAATCAATGTGTTTGGTAGATTCTCCTTTGTTGTACAATCTATGCTCGGCAAATTCTACTGAAAAACCATGATACGGACTTTTGTGCAAACCCGTAATAAATCCTTCCACTACTTGAGACGCAAATAGATCAAGTCCTTTTATTTTTTCTATATCGGTTGTATTTATGGGCATTAATTTGGATCTTGAAATTCGGGGTTTGCAATAAAATCAGGGTCGGATAATGTGAGTAAAAATGCTTTAAGGGCAGCTTTTTCGCTTGGTGTCAACAACACACCGCCCTGGCTGCTAAATTCCATTAAAGGGTCAATGTTTGGCGAATTATGTTGCAAACCTTCGCTATAAAAATCAATTACCTCATCTAACGTTTGAAAGCGACCATCGTGCATATAAGGTGCTGAGTAAGCTAAATTTCGTAATGTGGGCACTTTAAATTTAAAGTCATCTGTTGCGTTGCCTGTAACCTTTCCATGACCTTTGTCAGATGGGTTTTCGTCCAAACCATTGTTTCTAAAACTAAAATCGGTAAAAAATGGATTTACAGGATGACAATGAAAACAATCGCCACCGTCAAGTGCGTTAAAGAGATTAAAACCCTCTTGTTCTTCTGCTGTTAGCGTTACTTCGCCTCTCAGCCATTGGTCAAATTTTGAATTGCCTGAAATAAGCGTGCGCATATACTGTGCTAGGGCTTTGGTTGCGGTGGTTGAATCAATAGCTACACTTCCAAATGCTTTGTAAAAAAGGTTTTTGTATTCAGAATCTGAAGTTAGTTTTTTTGCAGCATCTGTCCATTTTTGGTGCATTTCAATTGGATTTGGAACGGGACCAAGGGCTTGCTGTTCTAATGAGTTGGCTCTTCCATCCCAAAATAGTTTTGGCGACCATGCCAAATTTTGAATCACCATAGAGTTTCTATTGCCTGCAAGACCATCAATGCCAATGCTGAATTGGTCATCGTCTGTAAACCCAAATGCTTGCAAATGGCAACTAGCGCAAGACATGGAGTTATCTCCCGAAAGTCGTTTTTCAAAAAATAATTTTCTTCCAAGCTCAACGCCTTCAACGGTTAGCGGATTATCTGCCGGAAGTGGCATTTGTGGAAAGCCTTCAGGAAGATTTAATGGATATGGCGTTGGTTGAAAGGTTACGGTATTTCTTATAACAATAGGTTCACTTTTCTTTTTGTTACACGAAAGAAAAATAATTAAAACGACAATAGTGCTATAGATGATGGTTCTATTCAAAACTCACTGCCTTAGGTACATTTTTCGAAAATTTCTCAGTCAATGGAACCTCATCTGGAGAAGTGTGCATTTTATTATCTACACTCAAATTAATGCCTTCAAAAAACTTAGCGTAGTTGATATTCACACTTAAATAAGCACTTTTTTCAGACTCAATAGCAATTGAAAGTCCACCTTTTGAAATGGTGTTTAAGTAAGCATCCGTTCCGAAGTGAAACGTGTAACCCTCATCTAACGTACCATCACCATCGGTATCCACTCTACCTTCTAAAACAACAAACAAATAATCGAGCGAAGTTCCCCAATACATGCTTGGCGACTGATAAGCCAAAGGATGGTCTGTATCATATTTTGCTGGGCTTGAATTGTTCGCCTCTGCATCAAGTCCAATATTTATCGTTGTTTCAATGATGGTTGTAGGATTTAAATGACCCATATACTGCGTTTCGGTATTGCTATGTACCAAGTAATGTTGATTGCTTACTTGAAGATTATTTCCTGAAGAGTTTTTAAGCTGAGGTTTTGAGAGATACATGCTCGCTCTAGTAAATGTAAATTTGTTTCCGAAATCATCGGTGTATTCTTTGTTTAGCTCAAAAGCAGTACCATTAAAGTTGTGATTGAACTTTAAATGCAAACTGCCACTCACTGGTGTTGGCTCTGGTGCTTTGTCTTTTTTACACATGAGTGCAGAAAAAGCAATTCCCAAAATCAGTATGTGTCTTAAAAAACGGTTCATTTGATAACTTATACGTAAAATTACTAAATTCATTGCAAATTTGTGAAATAATAATGCCGCAATCTTATACTCCTAACAAAGAAACCGACAAAAAGTTTTTGGTTTATACCTCTTCCGCAGGTTCGGGTAAGACGTACACTCTATCTAGATTTTTTATTAAATTATTGTTAAAAAACAACAACCCAAATTATTTTA
Organism: Bacteroidia bacterium; assembly: GCA_046569885.1. Lineage (GTDB taxonomy): Bacteria > Bacteroidota > Bacteroidia > Flavobacteriales_D > Parvicellaceae > JBKHVV01. The sequence goes on along the minus strand of JBKHVV010000037.1, from coordinate 16,090 downwards.
GACATATTGCCGCGCTTACCTTTACCAATAAGGCAGCTAATGAAATGAAAGAGCGAATTTTTAGCAATCTTCTGTTGCTATCGTTAGATATTTACGAAGATGAAAAACAAGCAAAAGATGCTCAAAATTTACTAAATGATTACAGCAAATTTCTTCAACTTTCTAAAGAAGAAATTCAAGAAAAATCGGCAAAAATTGTTAATGAAATTCTGCACAACTATTCAGATTTAACTGTTCAGACGATTGATAAATTTACGCACAAAATTGTACGACCATTCGCACGAGACTTAGATATATCTCCCGATTTTTCTATTGAATTAGGCGAAGATGACATTATAAAAAAATCAGTAGAATTGATGCTTCAAAAAAGTTCTGGTGATGAATATTTGTCGAAAATATTACTTGATTTTGCCTATTACAAGGTTGATGAAGGCAAGCGTTTTCAGTCGTTTGAAGACGATTTATTTCAATTGGCAGATGTTTTTAAAAAAGAAGAAGCCATTAATTTTTTAAAAGATTACAGAGAAAACACGCTTCAATTTTTCTTCGAAAAAAAAGATGAAATAAAAATTAAATTAAAGAACGTAAAACAGCAAATAATTCAAAGCGCTTCGGATGCTGTAAAGCTTATTAAATCGGCAAATATTGATGTAAACGATTTTTATCAAAGTAAAAGTGGTGTTGGTGTATTTTTTGAAAAAATAGCTCAAGAAAATATGCCTGAAAGTATAAATTCTTACGTTGTAAAAGCGCACGAAGAAAATATTTGGTATTCGAGTAGTAGTAAAAATTCTGCTGAGATAGATGCCATTTCTTCTAAGTTGGGCGAGTATTTAGCTGAAATTTTAAAAAATCTGCCAACATATTATAATTACGCGTTTTTGTATGCGCGTATTTTTCCGACTGCTTTGCTTAATGAAGTTGAAAAAATTATAGAAGAGGTAAAAGATTCGCAAAATAGTTTGACTATTTCAGATTTTAATAAACTTATCTCAAATCTAATAGCTACAAGTCATTTAAGCGTTCCTTTTTTGTACGAAAGAATTGGCGAACGGTACAATCATTATTTGTTGGATGAGTTTCAAGATACGTCCGTTTTGCAGTGGAATAATATGTTGCCTTTGGTTGATGATTCTTTGTCGAAGGGTAACGAAAATTTGTTAGTTGGCGATGCCAAACAAGCGATTTATCGCTTTAGAAATGGAGATGTAGAGCAGTTTGTGAGTCTGCCAAAACTTCCTCATAAACCCAACGAAAATTATGATTTTTTTGAAAAATCGTTAGAAAGAAACATTCAAAAAGAATCGCTCAAAACCAACTATAGGTCGTATTCAACGATTATTGAATTTAATAACCTTTTGTTTTCTGAATTGATAAAACGTCTAAACGATTATCAAAAAGAAATTTATAAAGATGTGGCTCAAGAGAAAACCGATAAGCATGGAGGATATGTAAATGTTGAGTTTTATGAAGATGAAGATTTTACTGAAGCAGGAAAAAATTTCACTCTTTCGGCTATAAAAAATGCGCAAAATAGTGGGTTTAATCCGAATGAAATAGCGGTATTGGTAAGAAAAAGAAAAGATATTAATGCCATTGCCGAATTTTTAATTCAAAATAATGTTGAAGTAGTTTCCGAAGAGTCGTTAAAATTGACCTATTCTAAAGATGTAAAAAAAATAATTGAAAGCTTTAAATTGCTCATCAACCCTAATGATTCTTTGCAGGCAATGCACTTTTTGTTGTTGCTAAATCCAACCATTGAGTCAAGCCAACTTTTTGAATTATTAAATAAAAAACATCTTGAAAATTATATTGAAGAACATTATCAAATCAATCATCAACTGCTCAATTTATCTGTCCTAAATGCGATTGATAGATTGGCTTTTTTACTTCAATTAGAA
>JBKHVV010000037.1:0-14088 GCA_046569885.1 Bacteroidia bacterium | reverse complement strand
GAAAAATAATGACGTTAAAGGATAAAGAAAAAGTGTTTTACTCTATTAAATCTGATGCAAATTTGAGTGAAGAAAATCGCGCCAAAATTATTTCGGAAATTGATACTCTTATTCGAAATACGTTGATGGAAGAAATTTTTAACGATGAAAATTTTGTGTTCAATGAAAAAGAATTGTTCTTTGAAAATAACACAATACGAATGGATAAATTATCTTTGGCGAAAGATGGAAAAATTTATTTGCTTGATTTTAAAACAGGAGATGAAAAACCTTCGGATTTAAAGCAAATTAAAAATTACCAAATAGCACTAGAGAAATTGAATTTTGAAAATATACAAACCGTTTTATACTATACCAAGTTTAACAAAATTGTAACTGCTTAACTATGTTTGATGAAATAAAAAAAGACACGCATCGCAAACCATTGTTAACCTATGTAATTGCCGCTTTATGCATTATTATTACTGCTTTAGCTCAATTAAATGAAGACTTATTTTTTCTTTTTGGAAATCACGAAGGCAACCTCAATATTCTAAAAATTTTTATTTTACCTTTTCCACAAGGATTCGACTGGATTTCTTCGTTAATTCTTCTTGTACCACTTTTATTTTTTTGGATTGAAATAGGTGGTTTTGTTGAAAAAGTAATGGGACCTGAACGATTTACATTACTTATCACTTCTGCTTTTATTTTTTACGGCTCTATAATTTTTGTGCTAGGGCAACCAGGACACGGTTTGAGCCCATTAATTTTTGCTTCAATTCCTGTTCTGTATATAATCATGCGCGAATCTGCTTCAATAAAAATGGCAAATACCTACACTACATATTACCGATATTTTCAAGTTCTTCCACCCGTATTTATTGTAACCACTCTTGTAATATTTTCTTTTTTACCTATTTATTTTGACTATGATAAATTTAATACCTCTGATAATTTGGATGCCAAGCAAGTGACTTTAACAACGGCAAGTGTTTCAATAATAAATGGCGCAAAGGATTTTTATCTTGCAAGCGATTCTGATTCTAAGAAAAGAAAAGGTGGACAATTTGGAGATTTTCAAGGATCAGGACTATCTTTAGGAACTATGACGAAAGGTTTTCTTTTAGGAAATCTCCCTCATTTTATTGGTTTTTTTGTGGGTGTTTATTACGCATTGAGGTATCGTAAACGCATCGGAGGAACACTAACGAGATTTAACAGACGTAGTCATCTTTCAGAAAAAAGTTATAAGCCAATTTATATTTTTACTGGAGCAATTACCGGATATTTAATCATCCTTTTTATTTTAAATCTTTTCATTGAACTCTAATAACATTCGTTGGTTTTGCAAATATTTTGATGAGTTAGATGCGCTAACGTTTCACAATATTATTCAGCTTAGAAATGATGTTTTTATCGTTGAGCAAGATTGTCATTATAGAGATTTAGATGGCAAAGATTTACAATCGCATCACGTTTTTGGACTAAATGAAAAGAATGAAGTTGTTGCACACGCACGCTTAATTCCAAAAGGAGTTTCGTATGAATATGTTTCGATTGGTAGAGTAGTAGTTCGAAAAGACTATCGCCTCACAGGTTTAGGACACGAGTTGATGAATTATTCCATGCAAAAATCAAAAGAAATTTTTGGTGATGAAATCATAAAAATTGGCGCACAAAGTCATTTACAAAAATTCTACAACGCTCACGAATTTGTTACCGTTTCGGATATTTTTTTAGAAGATAACATTGAGCATGTGTATATGCTTTACACGCCTAAACAATGAGGTTGTTTTTTGAGCCCAATATCGGTCAAACTAATTTGCTAAATGCAGAAGAAAGTCATCATGCTATAAAAGTGTTGCGACTTAAAAATGCTGATGAAATATTGGTGATTGACGGTAACGGTTCTATTTATACCTGTCGAATTGCTGATGCCAATCAAACACAATGTAAGGTTGAGATTTTAAATAAAGAAACGCAACATAAAAAACCATATTTTTTAGAACTCGTTATTGCGCCCACAAAGAATATGGATAGGATAGAGTGGTTGGTTGAAAAATGTGTAGAAATAGGCATTGATAGTTTTAAATTTATCGAAACTAAAAACTCCGAGCGAACAAAATTACGCTTAGATAGATTAGAAAAAATAGCAATTTCGGCAGTGAAGCAATCTAAAAATTATTTTATGCCTTCGTTTTCTGAGTTGAAAAATTTAGACGATGTTTTGAATGAAAATTTTGACGGACAAAAATTCATGGCGCACTGTTTTGAGGATAATAAAAAACATCTCAAGGAAGTGATAAAGCCAAAATCACGGTATCAAATTTTAATTGGTCCAGAAGGTGATTTTACGCCACAAGAAATTGATAAAGCATTGTCTAAAAACTATGTGCCTGTTACGTTTGGAGAAAATAGATTGAGGACAGAGACAGCTGCGTTTTTTGGTTGTTTGGCGGTAAATTTAGCAAATGCTTAATCTTTTCCGTAACCTGTAACGGTTTGATATAATACTCTACCTGTTGTAATGGTTTCTGAGTATTCTAAATTGATAAGCTTTCGATACACCAATCCCACATTTTTAGCATAAATTTCGTAAGCAACTTGCTCTTGAATGAGGTTGAAATTTTCTGCTTGCACCACTTTTACCGTTTCATCAAAGGTTAGGTTATTAATGGCTCTTGGCTCATTTATCGAATCGTAAAAATATTCCCACTCAGGTTCGTTATTGTAAATATTGCCATCCCATGTTTGGTAATCTCTTACAGGAAAAATAAGTTTAACGTAGCGGATATTTTCCTCCACCTTTTCAGCTGTAGATTTTGTTCTGGTTGAAAGCCACACGTCTTTTATTTCCCAAGGCAACGAATCTGCCGTGCGCCAATAGCGCAACATACGCAACGATGGACGACCTTGATTGTCGGTAGTTTCAGATTCGATCAATTCTTTTAGTTGATAAGTTTCGGTAGTGATTTGCACGTCATATCGCGTGTCTTCCACATCGTAAGTTACCCACGAACCAACTTCTACAGGAAAATAATCGTAATAGAAATCTTCTGGTTTGGTAGTTTTTTCTTTGCACGATGAAAATGCAAAGCCAACAAACGCAATTAATATGTGTAACCTAACTGATTTCAAAGTTTGCCTTCGTCTCTAAGTTGTTTTATTTGTTCTTGTATGTCATCGCCTTCTATAATCGGAATGCCATTTTTGTAATATGCTTCTTTTTCAATTCGTCCGTTAACATCATAAAATCTCCAAAATCCGTTTTCAACCGCGTCTTTATAAAACCCTTCTACTTCAATATTTCCGTTAGAATAATAGTAAACAATTTTTCCGTCTAAATTTCCATCCACATATTTTGCCGTAACTTTTACTTTTCCATCAGAGTAGTACATGTTCCAAGTGCCTTGTTCTACATTATTTTCAAACGGAATTTCTTCGTAAATATTTCCGTTTTCGTAGTAGGTAATTTTTTTTCCGTGTCGTTGTCCGTTTTGATAATCTTCTCTGCCTATAACTTTTCCGCCATTAAATGAATAGTACGTCCAAGTGCTATCTTTTACTTGATTTACGTACTTTCCGTAAGCCATCAAAACGCCTTCTATGTCGTACAATCTTGTTCTACAGACGTTAGAATTAGCCACATAGTTGCTTTCAGACATTAATTTTCCGTTGGTATGATAGTACGTAAATTTGCCCACAGGTTTGTCATTTACAAACGAACCTTTATAACGAACAACTTCAGAGTTTTCGTATTTCACTTCCCATTTACCTTGTTTTCTGCCTTTATTATCGGTTTTATTTTGAGATAATAGCGTAAGGGGTAAACAAATAATAATTATTAAAATCTTTTTCATGTCTTTCAGTAAGCTAAAATCTTGCCAAATTATAAGCTTAATAACTACAAATTTAGAATTTTGTTACACACAAATTAGGTTTACTTATTAACCAATTGTGGTTATCTATTTTTTGCAGACAAGTATTCGGCTTCTAAAATGCTGTGATAAATACCATCAACATTGCTAATCATATCAGAAATATAGAGCCTTTCGGTATAGGTTTTCGCCACAATTTTTTGAATTATTTGTTTAGTTCCGATAAAGGATAATTCTTCAAACTCCGTATCAGATAGAATTTTGAAAAATGCTCTATTGTCGGGATATTTTCGGTATTGAGGAAAGGTCATAAATTGTTGAAAATTATCAATAGTTTTGTAAAATGGAAAACCGCTTTTATACAGATGCAAAGTTAAAGCAAAAACAACGCGATTTTAACGCTGCACTAAACCTTTATTTAAAAGCGTTAGAAGTTGAGCCTTATAATCCCGATTTACTTTCCGATACGGGTGTTTGCTTGTTTAATTTAGATAGAAAAAAAGAGGCATTAGACTATTTAGATAGGGCAGCAAATTTAGAACCAAATAATAGTTACAGATATTCGAGCAGAGCATTCATAAAAGCTGCTTTGGGAGATGTGCAAGGAGGAATTGAAGATTACGAAAAATGCATTGAATTAGACCCTGAAGATGCCATTGCCTACAACAATCTCGGCATGTTGCAAGAGCAATTAGGATACAAAAAACAGGCAGAAAACACCTTTAAAAAAGCTGATGAATTGGCTGAAATTTTAAAAGAAAACAATATTTCTTTCTCAAAAGAGGAAACCATAATTTCTGAAACGTTTGTTGATGACATTGATACAAAACCAACCTCTTTTTTTAAGGAGTTAAAAGCAGTTTTTACTTCTAAGAAAAGCTTTAAAGAGTTTATACATTTTATTAAAAATGGCTTTAAATTAAAATCATGACGTTTTTAAGAGAAGTAGCTGAACATATTTTAAATGCTCATAAAAACGAGTCGTATAAAGTACAAATCGTTATTCCTTCTAAGCGTTCGGCTCTTTTTTTAAAAAATGAATTGAAACAAAAAGCTAATAAAGATGCTTTTTTCTTTCCTGATATTGTTACCATCAATGAGTTTGTTAGTCAGTTTCTACAACAAAACATAGCCGATTCAAATTCATTGATTTTTGAATTTTATGATGTTTACAGAAATACCTTAAAAGATAAAGCAGAACCCTTTGATGCCTTTGTGAAATGGGCACCTTCCTTGCTGTCTGATTTTTCTGAAGTGGATAGATATTTAGTCAATCCAAAGGCAATTTTTTCGGATTTACGAAACATCAAAGAAATTGAAAATTGGAGTTTCAATTCTGATGAATTATCGGGTTCGCAAACGAATTATTTAAAATTTTGGAACACATTTTACGAGCTATACGTCAATCTTAATAAATATTTAGAGGATAAAAAGCTTATAACATCGGGTGGTGCATATAGATTGGTAGCTGAAAATATTGACCATTTAGCGAAAACGATAAAGCATCAAAAAATATATTTTATTGGGTTTAATGCGCTTTCTAAAAGTGAGTTTACAATTTTTAAAACACTTCATCAACTGGGAATGGCAGAGGTAATTTTTGATGTGGATGATTATTATTTGAACATACACAATCACGAGGCAGGCTACTTTTTTAAACGACTTATTAGCGAATTTAATCTTGATAAAAAATGGATTAAGTCAAATACCGTTTCGACCAAAAAATCAATAAAAATTATTGCTGCACCTAATGATTTTTCTCAAGCACAGGTTGTTTCTACGTTGATTGATAAAGGTGATTTTGCTTTAGATTCAGATAATGCTATTGTTTTGTCCGACCAAAATTTATTAATGCCAATTATTGATGAATTGCCTGAAATTGCTGCGTCAGCAAACATTACGATGGGTTATCCTCCTAAGCTAACTTTAGTTTTTAGTTTGTTTGATGTGCTATTCAAAATGCATGAAAATGCTCAGAGATACAGTTCCAAAGAGGTGCATCGTTTTCATTTCGATGATGTTTTTGATTTGTTAGGACACCCTTTTTTGGTGCAATATTTACCATCATTTTTAGCGTTTAAAAATTATTGTATAAAAAGAAATTTATCGTTTATAAATTTTGAAGAAATTGAACAAGATATCAATGAACAGAGTTTTTTGAATGACGACCAAAAATCAAAAATTGTTTCGCAAATTTCTTATCTTAAAATAAATCTATCCTTTCTGTTTGAAAGATGGAATAATTCAACTCAAATTATCAACTCTTGTCTTTCCTTCATTAATTTTTTAAAACAAAAAGAGTTTAAAAACCTTTTAGAAAAAGAAGCATTGTTTGTGCAATGGAAGGTGTTTAATCAACTTAGTGAATTATACTCTAAGTATGAGTTTTTGAATGAATCAAACTATTTTAAAAAGATTTACAGAACACTTTTATCCAACGAGCAAATTTCTTTAGTTGGCGAGCCACTCAAGGGTATTCAACTCATTGGTATGCTTGAAACGCGCCTAATTGATTACAAAAACTTAATCGTCACTTCCGTAAATGAAGGCATTTTGCCAAAATCTAAAATTGATAATGCTATTATTCCTTATGATTTAAAGCGACATTACGGATTGCCCACTTATAAAGAGAAAGACGCTATTTATGCCTATTATTTTTATCGTTTGCTGCATCGTTCAGAAAATGTGTGGTTGCTCTACAACAGCGATAACGAAGGTTTTTCTTCGGGCGAATATTCTCGTTATGTGTTACAATTAAAACATGAATTTCCAAATAAAAATATAATTGAATTTTTAAATGTTTCTCAAAGCTCTACGTTTGATAAATCTATTGTGAAAGAATTTCAAAAAGACGATTTTTATTATCAACGATTAAATTATTTAGTGTCAGAAAAAGGACTGTCTCCATCGGCTATAAATGCGTGGTTGTCGTGCCCAAAAGATTTTTATGTAAAGTATATTTTAGGTCTTAGAGAGCAAGAAGAAATTGAAGAAGAAATTGGCGACAACGTTTTGGGAACAGTTATTCATAAGGTGTTGGAGCAGCTATACTCGCCATTTGTGGGTAAAAATATTACAGCGTTTGACGTTAAAAATTTCAGAAAATCCTTTAAGCCTTTGCTCGAAGATGCCTTTAAAAAAGAGTACTCTAAATTTTACAAAACGGGAAAAAACTACATTACGTTTAATGTAGCTGAAAAGCTCATAGATTCTTTTTTAGCGAACGATGAGCGAGCGATTAGCAAGTCTAAAGAAACACGAATTATTTCGCTGGAGCAACAACTGGAAGCTGAGTTTGAAATTAAAGGAAAAAAAGTAAAGTTGAGAGGTGTTGTAGATAGAATAGACGAGGCGAATGGTTTGGTTCGTATATCCGATTACAAATCTGGTGGAGTAGAAGAAAAAGATGTGAAAATAAAATCGTACGAAGAGATTTTATCTGCGAAAACCAAGCCCAAAGCTATTCAGTTATTGACCTACGCGTATGTTTTTTTTAAATCGAACAACATCAATCAACTCTCATCGCAAATTATAACCATGCGCAATATTAACGATTGTTTTTATCCTCTTTCGATAGAAAATAATTCGGTTCTTGATAAAAGCTTGCTACGTCATTATGAATTGCTCCTCGAAAATATCTTAAATGAAATGTACGACCAAAATTTGCCCATTGAGCATAACCCAAAACAAGCCTATTGCTTAATGTGTTAGAGAATGAAAAATAATTTATTTGGTTTGCATAATTTTTCTCTGAAACTAAGTCTATATTTGCTCGCTTTTTATGCTTAATACACTAGCGCGCATAGTCCTTTTTCTCATTGCTGCATTTACGGCAATTTTCGCGTATTATGCATCAAGCATTGAGTTTGATTACGAGCTTGAAAAGTTTTATCCGTCAAACGATCCCGAAACCGAATTTTTTAATCAGTATCGTGAAAAATATGCTTCCGATAACGATTTTTTGTTGATAGGCATTGATAATGAAAAAAGCATTTTCGATACAAATTCTATTGCTAAGTTTAAATCGTTTACTCACGATTTAGAATCTCTAAAAAATGTTTCCAGCGTAAATTCTGTGTTTAGTTTGCCTGGAGGTTTTATTTCAGATTCTGTAAGTAATCACACGCAAGACAGTTTACGCATTTTTCAATTTAGAGAAATCACCCAACCCTTTATTGATAGTACTTCTCAAAAGTTTTGTATTGTTTTATTACACGAAGAGTTTTTGAGTAAGGAAAAGTGCGATACACTTACGAGTAATATTTATGAATTAATCGAAAATTACGATTTTAAAAAAGTGCATGTTATGGGCAGAAGTATTGCTCAACACTATTATGTTGCTACTTCCGAAAGAGAGCTTAAAATATTCATAGCATTTGGTGCCATCATTCTTTTTGTGGTTTTAGGAATTACCTTCAGAACCGCTTGGGGCGTTATTGTGCCACTTTCGGTTGTTCTACTTTCCATGCTTTGGACGGTTGGATTAATGTCTTGGTTTGATCAACCTCTAAACTTATTGCTCACAACACTTCCTACAATAATTTTTATTGTAGGAATTTCTGATGTAATCCACATCATTAGTAAATATCTTGATTTGTTGCGCGAAGGATATGACAAAAATCAAGCAATAAAAGTGGCGTTTAAAGAAGTGGGATTGGCTACTTTTTTAACCTCAATTACTACAGCTATTGGCTTTTTAACGATGCTACTTTCCGATATTGAACCAATTCGCCACTTTGGTTTATATACAGCAATGGGTGTTATGGTAGCCTACATTTTGGCGTTTAGTTTTTTGCCAGCAATTTTAGTTATTAGTAAAAAACCCAAAAATAAAGCGGTAGAAATAGGTGGTAAGTTTTGGAAAAAAACAATGAACCGCTTGCTATACTTCATTTTAAAGAACAAAAAGAAAATTGTGATTTCTTCATTTATTGTTGCTGTTATTGCCATTTTCGGATTAACGAAAATACGTGTCAATAGCTTTATTTTAGAAGATGTAAGAGAAGACAATCCCTTAAAACAAGGGCTATTGTTTTTTGAGGACAACTTTTCTGGAGCTCGTCCTTTCGAGATGGAAATTAGTGTAGTGGATGCCTCAAAAAATGTGTTTTCTAGTGAGGTAATTTCAGAGGTAGCAAAACTTGAAAACTATCTGCAAAAAGAATATGGTGTAAGCTCAATAATTTCTTCAAACACGGCAATAAAGTTAGCTAATTTCAATATGGATTTAGGTGTTGAGGGTAGCTATAAAATCCCTTCATCTAAGCTAAAATTAAAGCAAATACAAAACACAATTAAAGATATTCCCCAATCTAAAACTCTTTTCTCTCAAGATTTTAAACAAGCAAGATTAACCGCAAAGGCAAAAGATTTGGGAAGTCAAGTTTATTCAGAAAAAAATCAAAAACTTGAAGAATTTATTAGTAAAAACATTGACCAAACCATTATAAAAACCCAACTTACGGGTTCTGCTCATCTGATTGATAAAAACATAAAAAATATAGTAATGAGTACGCTTTATGGACTTGTCATTGCATTTAGCGTAATTATTATTATTGTTGGCATTATTTTCAAGTCTTTTAGAATGATAATAATTACGTTAATTCCAAACATTTTACCTCTTCTTATTTTAGGTGCTATTATTGGCTATTTTGGTATTGATATTAAAGTTTCAACATCTATTATTTTCACTATTGCATTTGGCATTGCGGTTGACGATACCCTTCACTTTATCAATAAATTAAAGATTGAATTATCAAAAGGAAGACCTCTGGCTTTAGCTGTGCGTACTACTTTTATTTCAACAGGAAAAGCAATAATATTAACAACCTTAGTACTATGCGCAGGATTTATTTCTTTGGTAGGTTCTTCATTTATGGGTACATTTTTTGTTGGTCTTTTAGTAAGCATTACTCTATTTTTAGCGCTTATTTTCGACCTTTTTCTGCTACCAATTCTCATTCTCAAATTTTATAAAAAGTAACAATTTTCGTTCTCTTTGTTGAAAACTAAGCCATTTTGAGAGGTTTTAGAGGCATTTTTTCTACTAATTTTACGTGCCGTTGATGGGCTTTACAAGGAAATGAGCAATAAAGAAGTACAATACACCGAAGAAAACATCCGTTCACTTGATTGGAAAGAGCATATCCGTATGCGTCCAGGGATGTACATCGGAAAATTAGGAGATGGCAGCGCTCCCGATGATGGCATCTACATTCTCGTTAAAGAAGTGGTTGATAACTGCATTGATGAGTTTGTGATGGGTTACGGCAAACGTGTTGACATCAACATAAAAGACGGAAAAGTAACGGTTAGAGACTACGGTCGTGGAATTCCGTTGGGAAAAGTCGTAGATGCCGTTTCTAAAATGAATACGGGCGGAAAGTACGACAGCAAAGCATTTAAAAAATCGGTGGGATTAAATGGTGTAGGTGCAAAAGCCGTAAATGCCCTTTCAAGCTACTTTAAAGTCGAATCCATTCGAGAAGGTGAGCTCAAGCGCACAGAGTTTGACAAAGGCGAAATCATCAAAGACCACAAACTTGAAAAAACCACCGAACCAAACGGAACCATTATAGAATTTATTCCAGATAATACGGTGTTCAAACATTACAGTTTCAAGATGCCTTATCTTGAAAAAATGTCTATGAACTATTGTTATCTTAATCGTGGACTAACCGTTCAACTAAACAATACACGTTTTATTTCCAAAAATGGATTAAAAGACCTTTTAGAAGATAACATGGATGGCGATCCACTGTATCCAATCATTCATTTAGAAGGCGAAGACATTGAAGTAGCATTTACCCATAGTCGTAGTTATGGAGAAGACTATTGGTCGTTTGTAAACGGACAACACACCACTCAAGGTGGAACACATTTAACCGCTTTTAGAGAAGCGGTGGCTAAAGTAATCAAAGACTTTTTTGGTGGAAAATACGACCCAGTAGATATTCGACAATCTATTGTAGCGGCTGTAAGCGTAAAAGTTATAGAACCGGTTTTTGAATCGCAGACCAAAACCAAGCTTGGTTCTCAAGAAATTGAACCAGGCGGTAAATCTATGCGTGCGTTTATAAACGATTTTTTGAAAGAACAACTTGACAATTATCTTCACAAAAATCCGCAAACAGCACAACTGATAGAGCAAAAAATTAAACAATCAGAGCGTGAGCGAAAAGAACTTTCAGGCATAAGAAAATTAGCCCGCGACCGTGCTAAAAAAGCCAATTTGTACAACAAAAAATTACGCGATTGCAGAATACATTATACAGACTTAAAAGATAACAGAAGAGAAGAAACCACCTTATTTATTACTGAGGGAGATTCTGCAAGTGGTTCAATTACTAAAGTACGCGATGTAAACACTCAGGCTGTGTTTAGTTTAAAAGGAAAGCCACTTAACTCTTACGGATTAACTAAAAAAATTGTTTACGAAAACGAAGAATTTAATCTCATTCAAGCGGCTTTAGACATTGAAGAGGATATGGAAAATTTGCGCTATAACAATATAGTAGTTGCCACCGATGCCGATGTAGATGGTATGCACATACGTATGTTGTTGTTGACATTTTTCTTACAATTTTTCCCAGATTTAGTTAAAAAAGGACACGTGTATATTTTGCAAACACCGTTGTTTAGAGTGCGCAATAAAAAAGAAACCATTTACTGTTACAGTGAACAAGAACGCATAGACGCTATTGAAAAACTAGGAAAAAATCCTGAGATAACACGCTTTAAAGGTTTGGGAGAAATTTCACCCGATGAGTTCAAAAATTTTATTGGCGATGATATGCGCTTAGAACCTGTGTTCATAACCAAAGACCAAACCATAGAAGAAGTACTAAGTTTTTATATGGGTAAAAATACACCCGAACGTCAAGATTTCATTATAGATAACTTGAAAGTAGAACTAGACGTAACGGAGGAAGTAGAGTAATTGCATGGAAGAAAATCAAGAACACGATAATTTACCTAAAGACGATGGCATAACAACCCTTTCGGGCTTGTATAAAGAATGGTTTTTAGATTACGCCTCTTACGTAATCTTAGAGCGTGCTGTGCCAGCCATTGAAGATGGCTTAAAGCCCGTTCAAAGACGCATCTTACATTCCATGAAAGAGTTGGATGATGGACGCTACAACAAAGTAGCCAACATCATTGGTAACACTATGAAATATCACCCGCATGGTGATGCCTCTATTGGCGATGCTATGGTGCAGCTAGGTCAAAAAGATTTATTGATTGACTGCCAAGGAAACTGGGGAAATACCCTTACAGGCGATAGCGCAGCAGCACCGCGTTACATAGAAGCACGTCTTACAAAATTTGCTCTGCACGTAGCGTTTAATGCGAAAACCACACAATGGCAACTCTCTTACGATGGGAGAAATAAAGAGCCCATAAACCTTCCTATGAAATTTCCTTTGCTGTTGGCACAAGGAGCAGAAGGTATAGCCGTTGGTTTGGCGTGTAAACTATTACCACACAATTTTATCGAATTGATAGACCAATCCATCAACCATTTAAGAGGAAAAAAAGTGGAATTTTTCCCTGACTTTCCAAATGGTGGTATGGCAGATGTAAGCAATTACAACGATGGTTTGCGTGGTGGAAGAGTGCGTGTAAGAGCAAAAATTAGAAAAGAAGATAGCAAGACCTTAATCATAACCGAAATTCCCTTTGGCACAACTACCGATTCGTTGATTGAATCAATCGTTAAGGCGAACGACAAAGGTAAAATCAAGATAAAAAAGATAGAAGACAACACCTCTTCTGTGGCAGAAATCATCATTCATTTAGCACCAGGAGTTTCTCCCGATAAAATGATTGATGCGCTGTATGCCTTTACCGATTGCGAAGTGTCTATTTCGCCCAATGCTTGTATAATTATGGGCAACAAACCTGTTTTTATTGGTGTTACCGAAATCCTTCGTTACAATACCGACCATACGGTTGAACTGTTAAAGAAGGAATTAGAAATCAAAAAAAGTGAGTTAGAAGAGCAATGGCATTTTGCCTCACTCGAAAAAATATTTATCGAGAAACGCGTTTACCGAAAAATTGAAGAAGAAGAAACGTGGGAAGGTGTAATTTCTTCTATTGATAAAGGATTGAAGCCATTTATCAAACATTTAAAACGCAAAGTTACCGAAGACGACATTGTAAAACTGACAGACATAAAAATCAAACGCATTTCTAAGTTTGATAGTTTTAAAGCAGATGATTTTATTACCAAATTAGAAGAAGAACTTGAAAAAGTTCAGCATCATTTAGAGCATTTAGTTGAATACGCTATTGACTACTACAAAGAACTTAAAGAAAAATTTGGCGAAGGTAGAGAACGCAAAACAGAATTAAAACAATTCGACAACATCACCGCAACTAAAGTAATTGTTGCCAACAGAAAATTATACGTTGATAAATCAGAAGGCTTTGTGGGTTGGGGTTTACGTAAAGCCGACTACATTCAAGATTGCTCTGAGATTGATGATGTGGTTGTGTTTTTTGATACTGGAAAAGTTATCGTTACCAAAATTGCCGACAAAAAATTTGTAGGCAAAGGCATCATCCATTGTGCGGTTTTGAAAAAAGGCGACAAGCGAACCATCTATCATCTCATTTATCAAGATGGAATTAATGGCGCATCGTATATGAAACGCTTTAATTTACCAAGCGTAACACGCGATAAAGAATACGATTTAACCAAAGGAACAAAAGGTTCGCAAGTGAAATATTTTTCTGCCAATCCAAATGGACGGAAAGAAACCGTAACGGTAAATCTTCGTCCGCGACCAAACTTAAAGAAAATCCGTTTTGACATTGACTTTAGCGAATTACTCATTAAAGGACGTGGCTCCGTTGGCAATATTGTAACCAAAGAAAAAATTGCCAAAGTCGTTCAAAAAGAAATTGGCGGCTCTACGTTAGAAGCGCGTAAAGTTTGGTGGGATGCTATTGTTTCTCGACTCAACGATGAAGGAAGAGGAATTTTCTTAGGCGAATTTAAAGGTGAAGATAAAATTTTAACCATCTACAAGTCTGGTGAGTATTTGTTGACAGGATTTGAGTTAGCAACAAAATTTGACGAAGATTTAGTTCATATCGAAAAATGGCATACAGATAGACCGATTGCCTGTGTTTATTTCGACCCGAAAAAGGATTTATATTTCGTAAAACGTTTCTTGGCAGAATCATCACGACAAAAAGTAATGTTTATTCCAGAAAT
>JBKHVV010000036.1:0-18617 GCA_046569885.1 Bacteroidia bacterium | reverse complement strand
AAAGAACCAGAAATAGAGTGCCAAACCCACGACAACGTCCAAGATTCTAAGTAGCAATAGTAGGCGGCTACCGCAACGTTGGTAAATATTCCAAACACACCTACATACTTCCAAAACTTGCGTTTGTCCATCGAATCGAGAATGAATGGCGTGCTGTGGTGACCAAATTTTCCACCAAAACGACCACTACTCCACTCTACAAATAATAAGGGTAAACCCATCAATAAAAAACATACCAAATAAGGAATGATAAAAGCGCCACCTCCATTTTGGATGGCTTGAACGGGAAAGCGCAAGAAGTTTCCTAAACCAACGGCATTACCTGCCATGGCTAAAATTAATCCTACTCTTGAGCCCCAACTTTCAGTTTGTGACATAGTTTTTCTTTTTTCTTAGTTCGTGGCTAAATTAAACATTCATTTTTAATTGAGCATCTAAAATTTGCAAACCTTCTAAAAACGAATGCGGATTGTATCCTAAATCTTTTTTTGCTTTATCTAAAATAAAGCCCGTGATAGGTGGACGTTTGGCTGGTTGATTTAGCGTATTTGATTTTATGGGGTTAATTAACGATTTATCTAAGCCATAAAAATCAGCTACTTTTTGAACTAATTCTAAAATACTCATGGTGTCTTTGCCTGATAAATTGTAAATACCCGTAGCATCTTTTTCAGCAATTAAAAAACAGCCCATGGCTAAATCTTCCGCAAGAGTTGGTGAACGGAATTGGTCGTCAACTACATTTATCTTATCGCCTTTTTCTAAAGCAGATTTTGCCCACAACACTACGTTGCTTCGACTCATGTCTTCTACTACTCCGTAAACAATAATAGTGCGCGCAATAGCCCAATTTTTTAAAGATGAGTTTTGAATGATTTTTTCTGCTTCGTATTTAGACAATCCGTAATAACTTACTGGGTTGGGTTGGTCTTCTTCGGTGTAAGGACCATTTTCTCCATCAAATACAAAATCGGTAGAAAGATGTATGAAATGACAATTGATGATTGACGATTGACTATTAGTAATTACATCAACAAAATTTTGAACGGCTGTAACATTTTGTTTCCAGCATTCTTCTTTGTTGAGTTCGCAGGCATCCACATTGGTCATAGCTGAGGTATTGATGATGATATCTGGTTGATGCTTTTCTAAAATCGCTTCTACTTCTTGCTTGTTGGTAATATCTAAACTCTCGTAAATAAAATTAGAAATCTTAGAAATACGATTAGCTCCCTTTGATGTAGCAATTAAATTATAGTTAGGATTTTGGGCAATAAGCGCAACTAATTTTTGCCCCAGCAAGCCGTTAGAACCTGTAATTAGTATGGATTTTTTACTCAAAGCAGAAAAATCTATAAATCCCAAATACGTTTGCGTGGCTTGAATTTAAAGAAGTCTTTATGCTCTAAAACAAATGCCATGATGAGATAAATAATTAGCGGTGAGCCAACCGTTAAAAACGATAGATAAATGAATGACAAACGCACGCTGCGCAATTTAAGTGAAAGCTTATCTGCCCACCATTCGCACACTCCGAAAGCTTGTTGCTCAAAAAAATCAAATATTCTATTTATCATTTTGTTTAGCATTTAGAATGTTAACTCCGATGGCGCAATTTACACATTTTTTATGAGAACAGTATTCATTCTTTAATTCCAACAATGCTTGAGAGGTAAATGCACTATCTGATTTTACGCCCAATTTCAACCATTTTTCAATAATACTATTTTTTTCAGAAGGCAGGTTTTGTAATATATCTATCGCTTTATCTTGATACTCTAATTTGTTGTGAAAACGCGTATACAAGAACAAAAATGGCACAACTACATTTATGATTACTGAATTTTGTAATTGTTTGCCTATTGATTTTTTTCTAGAAATAGAGAGCTTATCAAACACATAATGATTAAGCCAGTAATCGTTTAATTCTACATCCAATTCTTCTAAAATAGTTTTTGTATCTGCTTCCAAAACAAATGCCAACCAATTGGTTTGCTTAAGCATCAATTGTGAAAATTGAGCCAATCGTAACGTGGGGAAATTAGCTGGGCGCAATTTTGAAAATTTAAGAAACGAAGCCGGATAATTAGTCAGTTCATACTTGCTTTTCAAAAATGAAAATTCTGATTTCAATTTATTAGGATAATTATCTTCAAAATGCTTATCCAAAAGTCCTGAAATTCCAAAAAACAAACTCTCTAAAGCATGCAAATTATCTGCATTTTTTTGTAAAACAGAAAGCGATAAATTTTTGGCAATGGCATAAAATTGCTCTTTGTTTACTTTGCCACCAAACGCACTAAAAAAATGACGATAAAAAATTTCTTCCCAAGCAAAATTTTCTTGCTCTAGCTCTGTGGAAATTGCTTGCGTTTTTCTCTCGTAGCGCTCAATGGTTAATCGCTGCAACCATGAAAATTTGGTAAACTCAGACACATCTTTAATGTGCCTTTCACACGGGATCCATGTTGAAGATTTTAGCAGAGATTCGTATTTTAAAAAGTGATTTTCATCTATGAAATTTTTTAGTTCAAATGTTGGAATTACTTCTCCAGAAGTTCTAAAAACATTCAAGTCGTGTTCATAGACAGCATGCAAAATAACATTGTCGTAAGCAGCATCGTTTTGATGTTTGTGCTTTTTCCAATCAGAGGATTTTACATGAATTTCAATATTTCCAGCCCAAATGGTATCGGCAATTTTTATTTTAGCATTGAAAAAATCTGCACCAGAATTGGTGTTGTGTGTTCCAAAGTCTAAAAGCTCAAAAGGTCTGCCATCAGTAAGATGCAGACCTTTTAAAGGGATACGTTTATACCTCCAAATGTATTGAAGATACGCTTCGTTCATTGTAAATCCGTTGAAGGTTTAAGGTTGAAAGTTTAAGGTCTATTTTTTAATTTCTTTGTTCTTTTCTCTAACTTCTAATTTTCCATTTTTCTTCATCATCTATAATTGCTCATTTCCGTCACTAAGTCGTTTTCTATCTTCTTTGACTTGCTTTTTTATTGAATCAACAGCTAATAGCGATGATTGAATTTGCGTTTGCAATTCTCCAACAGTGCTTGGTGAATAAGGCATAAATATAGTGCTTGTTCCGTGTTCTGCTAATTTAGAAATGGTATCGTAATGTTGCGTTAAAAACAGCATGTTCATCACTTGCTGACCTGTAACATCTGCTTCCATAGCGGTTTTCATCTCTTCAACAGAACGCTTCATACCGTTAGCAATAGCGATACGTTGGTTGGCAATACCTTCACCCGAAAGTTTTTTACTTTCTGCTTCTGCTTGTGCTGCAGCCACCACACGAATTTTTTCGGCTTCTGCTTTTTCTTTGGCGGCTTCTTTCATACGCTTTGCAGCGTTAATTTCGTTCATCGAATGCTTCACTTTAGCATCAGGGTCAATGTCTGTTACAAGCGCTTTTACAAAATCGAAACCAAACTGTTTCATGGTGTCAGATAGTTCTATTTGAACTGCCATTGCAATTTTATCTTTTTCTGAAAATACATCATCTAATTCCATTTTTGGCACCTCCGAACGAACAGAATCGAACACATACGACTGTATTTGGCGTTCAGGATTATCAAGATTATAGTATGAATTTTTCATTCCTTCATCGTTATCAATAACAAAGAACTGAACAGAAACCATCAACTTAACAAATACATCGTCCTTGGTTTTTGTTTCAACCTCAACAGGCAATTCTCTTACTCTAAGATTAATTTTAGCCATCCTTCTATCTATAAAAGGAATTTTGAACTGAAATCCAGCACGTGCTACACGGTGAAATTTTCCAAGACGTTCAATAATAACTGCTGTTTTTTGTTGTACGGTAAAAAAAGAACCAAATACAAACAACACAGCAAATACGGTAAGGGCAATTTGATATACTTCCATGGGTTTTTGATTTTAAAATTTATGTGCTAAAGATAGTACCTTTATGTTAAGGTGTCAAGTTATTTTTGATGAGTGGCAAATTTAAACTGGCCAATCAATCGTTTCGTCATCTTTCATAAATGGTCCCCACTGAATTTCGGAAAGAATACCTGCGTCTAACCAAAAGTTCATAGCGAGTTCATTACAATACACCATTATATGGTCAGGAAATTCATCTGAGGAAATATCTTCATATTCTAATTCTTCCGAAATACCTAAGCGCTCTAATGCATCATGTAACTGAGTTTCGTTAAGACCAATTAACTTTTCTCCTTCAAGAGTGCAAAGTGGATTTCCAACTGCAAACGAAAGCAACTTCCAACCATCGGCTCCAGAAAAAAGTACAGACATTTCGTGCTGGTCGTAGTGCCAATGCTCCATGTTTTCACCATCTTCTGTTTCTGTTTCTATTTCATCTGGAGAACCTAAAATTTCTCTCACTTGTTCTCTTGTCATTCCGAAAAGAACTTTACCAAAGCCTTCTCCTGGTTTAATGTCTATCATCATAATTTAAAGTTATAAAAAAAGGGAACCACAAAAGTTCCCTTTCAAATGTAGAAAAAAAATTGTTATACCATCATTACTTTTGGTGCGGCAGCTAAAATTTCTTGAGATGTGCCTTCTTCATATTGTGCAAAATTCTTATTGAAAGCTTCTGCTAATTTGTTTAAGGTAGCATCGAATGCATTCTTATCTTTCCATGTTTCGCGAGGGTTTAAAAGCTCTTTCGGAACATCTTTACACTCTGTTGGAATGGCTAATTCAAATACAGGTAGAGCATCGTATTTTACTTTTTCCAATTCTCCATTAAGTGCGGCTGTAATCATCGCTCTAGTGTATTTCAACTTCATGCGTTCACCAACACCATACGAACCACCACTCCAGCCAGTATTTACCAACCAAACATTTACGTTGTTTTCTTTCATTTTCTTACCAAGTAATTCGGCATATTTGGATGGATGCAACGGCAAAAATGCTCTACCAAAACAAGCAGAGAAGGTAGTTTGTGGCTCGGTAACACCCACTTCTGTTCCAGCAACTTTAGCGGTATAGCCAGAAATAAAGTGATACATCGCTTGCTCTGCGGTAAGTTTTGAAATTGGAGGTAACACACCAAAAGCATCCGCAGTTAAAAAGAAAATATTTTTAGGATTTCCTCCAACAGACGGATTTACCGCATTATTAATATGATTAATTGGATAGCTTACACGTGTATTTTCTGTTTTGCTCGAATCTAGAAAATCTACAGAGGTTGTATTTTCAATAAAATTAATGTTTTCTAAAATGGCGCCAAACTTAATGGCATCCCAAATTTGTGGTTCTTTTTCTTGTGTGAGGTCAATACATTTTGCGTAGCAGCCACCTTCAAAATTAAATACAGAACCATCTGCCCAACCATGCTCATCATCACCTATTAAGCCTCTGTCTGGATCAGCAGAAAGGGTGGTTTTTCCTGTTCCTGAAAGACCAAAAAATACGGCTGTATCGCCATTTTTACCAATGTTAGCAGAACAGTGCATGGATAGCGTATTTTTCTCGTGCGGAAGCACAAAATTCAACACAGAGAAAATTCCTTTTTTAATTTCTCCAGTGTAGCCCGTACCGCCAATAATAATCATTTTTTTGGTAAAATTGATTACCGCAAAATTGTGTTGACGTGTGCCGTCAACTTCTGGAATGGCTTTAAAACCTGGAGCGCATACGATGTGCCATTCGGGGTTAAAGTCTTTTAGTTCGTTTAATGTTGGGCGCAAAAACATGTTGTAGGCAAATAGGTTGCTCCAAGGAAATTCTGTAACTACGCGAATGTTCATTTTGTACTTTGGGTCGGCACAAGCGTAAGCGTCTCTTACAAAAATTTCTTTTCCACTTAGGTAAGCGGTAACTCTGTTGTAAAGTTGGTCGAATTTATCTGCATCAAACTTGATGTTGATATCTCCCCACCAAACAGCATCTTTTGTTTTTTCATCGTAAACAATGAATTTGTCTTTGGGAGAACGACCTGTAAATTCACCCGTATCAACAGCCAAAGCGCCTGTGTCGGCAAGAACGCCCATTCCTCTCACAATGGTTTCTTCTACTAATTCTGATGGGTTAAGGTTCCAATAGGCAGCATCAACATTTCCTAAACCAAGTTCTTTTAGATTGTTGGTTTTAGGAACGATTCCAATTTCTGTCATAATTACGGTTTTGAGTTAATAGAATACAAAATTAACGTAAAAAATATTTGATTTTATGCTTAAGCTTAAGGTTTTTTCCACAAAACAGGGTATTTGTTAGTCTTTTTGCCTGATTTTTATCAGTTTTAGGATAAAAATAACCCAAGCGATTATCATTAAAATACCTCCAATAGGTGTGATGGGTCCGAAGATTTTTGTTAAAAACTCTACGTTGGTGTGTTTTGCAACTAACAGAAAATAGATTGAAAAACTAAACAAAAAAGTGCCCCAAACAAGAAGTTGTGAGGATAGTTTCGTGGTTAGTTTTAAATTGCTTCCGATTATTTGAATCAAAAAAATACCGATGCCTTGAGTTGTAAGAAATAACGTGGCTGTTTTAAAGCTATTCATTTCTTCTTCCGTAAGAATTTCTTTAAACGCGTGAGCGCCAAGTGCACCCATAACAATACTAATGAGCATAAAGCACGAAGCAATTATTAAAAAAGATTTGCTCATAGTTGTTTTTTCAAATTGTTAAAGGCTTCTTGGTGCTGCTTAATTGCAAACAAAGCAGAAAGGTTGTTTATATTATCCAAATCGAAGATAGATGTTTTGTATTTCTGTAATAGCTCTAATCGTACATCTTCATAATCTATGGCTTTTAAAACATCGAACACATCCGAAACTTTTAAGCATTTTGAGTCAAATGTTTTTTCGATGAGTTGTGTTTTTTGTTTGGTTAAAAACGCACCGTTTATTTTGCTAATAAGCTCGTACTTGTTAATATAATTTGGACTTTCACATCCTCTTTTTCCTTGATAATCGGTTGCGCCAGTAAATAGTTTTTTTACAAATGGTTCATCTTTTAAAAGGCTTACTAATTGCTCATAAGAATTACTTGACGATGGTTGGTGTGATACAAAATTTTCATCTCGTGTTTCGCCAAAATACTGACCAACCAATCTGAGATTTACTGTTGAATCTTGTTTAAAAAATTCGTAATGCGTGTGCTCTTCTGTGCTCACAAAAATATTTTTTTCGATGTACTTTAAGCTATCGGCATAAATTATTTTTAAGTTGTAAGAACCGTGAGAAAAAATTGCGTGAATCGTGTCGGAGGTTTCTGTGCTTTGCACTACATCATTTACCAACAACAGCATCGGTAAATTTGACTTTGATGTGATGGTGGTATTTGCGTTATCTTGAGAAAAAAACGAAAAGGGGAACAGAAAAAGTGCCATCAAAATTTGAAATCTCATGCTTACGGAATTTTCAAATTTTGTGCCAAACAAAATAATTAATTGTTGAGCATTACAGGCATTACCAACATCAGTAAGTTTTCATCTGCCGAAGGATTTTCTTCAGGATAAATAATTCCTGCTCTATTTGGCGCACTCATCTCTACCACCGCATTGTCGCTTGAAATATTGTTCAACATCTCTATCATAAACCTTGAGTTGAAGCCAATTTCAATGTCCTCGCCTTGATAAGAACAGGTTAGGCGTTCGCTTGCTTCGTTGCTCATGTCAATATCTTCGGCACTTATGGTAAGTTCGTTACCCGAAATTTTTAAGCAAATTTGATACGTAGTTTTATTTGAAAATATAGACACACGCTTAATAGAATTCAAGAAAGACGATCTATCTACAGTGAGTTTATTTGGATTATTCTGAGGAATTACCGCTTCGTAGTTGGGATATTTTCCATCAATCAAACGGCAAATTAAGGATATGGAACCAAAGGTGAAACGCGCATTGGAGTCGTTATACTCCAACGTTAGTGTGTCTGCTGACGCGCTTGCTAAGTTTTTAATTAATGCTAACGGTTTTTTTGGCACGATGAAAGATGCCGCTTTTTTCGATTTTATATCGGTTCTTTTGTAGCGCACCAACTTATGAGCATCGGTAGCCACAAAAGTCAAATCTTCATTATTTAATTGGAAAAACACGCCCGACATTACTGGGCGTAAATCATCATTTCCTGTGGCAAAAAGGGTATGAGCAATCGCTTCACTCAGAACTTCGGCTGCCATTTCTACTTTAGTTGGTGAATCAACTACGGGTAATTTAGGGAATTCTTGCGCGTTAAATCCGCTCAATTTATACTTTCCAAAATCGGAAGAAATTTCTACCAAATTTTTACTTGTGTTTATATCAAACGTAAGTGGTTGTTCTGGAAAAGTTTTTAGTGTTTCCAGCAACAATCGAGCAGGAATGGCAATGCTACCTTCGGCTTTGCTTTCTACATCAACCACAGTGGTTATAGTAGTTTCAAGGTCTGAGGCAGAAATGGTAAGCGATTTGCCTTTTATTTCAAATAAAAAGTTTTCGAGAATTGGCAAAGCGTTAGAACTGCTTAAAACGCCACTTATATTTTGTAAATGCTTTAGTAATCCGTTGCTTGATACGATGAATTTCATGGTTATGTGTTCGTTTTAAATAAATCGTGTTTTTAGTAGCGACAAATATAGAAGTAAATATGAACCGAAAGTTGATATTTTGTTCACATAAAACTACGAGTTTTTAACAAGTCTAAAAGGTGGTGAAGTAGGAAAGTGGCTTAAACACATTGCCCCACCCAAATGATTGAACAATCACTAAGTCTTTTCCATTTATTAACACGTACGAACGATCTGTGTCGCATGGTAAAACCGACCCATCTGGCGCTAGAATTTCCTTATCGGGTTTTTTACAATAAATTTTCAAATGGGTAGTATTGTCATTTTTGTCTGTAACGAATAGTTCGTAAAGTGGTGTTGACTGGATAAGCGTCTTGGTCTCTTCTGGCGACATGTGACCTACAAACGATTCTAAATATAACTTTTTGAAAGAAACCAAATGCCTTCTAGCTGAAAGTGTGTCGAAACGTTGAACTTCTTTGTTGTTTTGGTCAAGCAATTGAAATTTGTCTTTATCAACATTAAGCGTGTACGATTCTTCAGGCATTTTAAAATCTTTTAGCATTACCGATTTTATGTCAAGAGGGTCAAGTTCTATTACTTTTTGGCTTCTCCATGCAGCTTGTGACACAAAAAATCGTGTTTCGATAGTGCCATAAAACCCCGGAATATTTACTAAATAAGGCACACTTGATTTTTTATCTTCTTTTTGTAAAAGTGCATAATTACCCGTCATTGATGGGTTATGGTCGCCCACATAATAGGTTCTGAATGGTTTGCGCTCATTTTCTTTAAAAAGCTCAATTTTGGTATGTTTTGAGGATAATAGCTTCAATATATTTTCCATTTTTTTACCCTCAACGTCTTGCAGCACTTTCCATTGAGAAAATGTTTTCATGATTAACGCAAGTGCTTCTTCGTTGGCGCGAAATTCTGTTTCTGAAATATACCAAACGTTATCGTCTTTTTTCTCAAGTTGTATTTCTTCGCCTGTCGTTCTTGAAAGTTTTATTTTCACTAAAGAGGTGGTATCTTCAAGAGCAAAATCGCTAAACGGTTGGTCGTTGTTATCTTGAAATTTTGTGATATAAAGTAGATATGCTGCTAAAGCAACAAGTAGTATTAGTGGTAGTATTACCTTTTTAGTCATGTTGTGTTATTTTTTATACTTCACTCTTCTTATCAGCCATAAAACAATCGCTATGATTAAGAGTAATAATATGGGTAAAATGATGTTTACAAATTTCCAAAACGATTTTTTACCGCCTTTTATTTTGTCTTCGTCCAACGGTCTGAAAACGGTTTCGCGCGCTCTAAGTTGTACCAACCTATCTTGACCTAGCAAGTAATCTACAGCATTTAAAAAGAAAGTAGTGTTTCCGTAAATTTTAGGCACGTACTGCATGTTGCGCATCAAAACCTCATAGTCTAAACCTATGTACATTTCTCTGCCTTGTTCATCCAACATAATTTCGTTGCGAATTAAATCACCATCCGCAATTACAATCATTTTATTGTCGTCACTTTCTTCTTTGTGTTTTGATTGAGGATTATTCAAATACTCTGGGCTGATATAGTTGGTAAAATAGGATGTAAATTTACCTTCAAGCAACAATGCCATTGGCTGATTTGGGCGATTATTCGCATTACTAAAATTTGGGTTTACTTGAATGATGCCATAATTTACGCGTGCAGGTGCCATATAGTGCATAGAGTATTCACTTGATTCTAATATCACCGTTTTTTTGATTGCTTCATTTCCAACAGGGTCAATCGTAGAAGCGTATTGTAATTTAACAGGATTTACATTTTTACTTATTGGATGAACAGTGTCTTTTTCTCCTTTTTTATCTAATGCTGCCAACGGATGAAAATACCAATTCCACAATTTGCTACCGTATCCTGGAATCATAATTGGTCCGCAGCGTTTATCAATTACTAAATTGTTGTTTAGGCGTACGCCATATTTAAACAACTGATTTTCGATGTTAAAATTTTGAGCCAAAGCCATCGTTTGTCCACTTTTTTTCAAGCTATCGGCTTTTACATCAACAGGGTCAATAAGCCATATAACTTTGCCTCCTCGCATGATGAATTGGTCTAAAATATAAGCGTCTTTATCAGAAAATGGTTGTTGTGGTTTGGCTACTATTGCCATATCAAAACCAAAAAGCGCATCTAATTTTTCGTCAATTTTTTTGCGTTCTGTATAATAAAGTTGACTTAATTGATTGTTTATAATCCACGTTTCAGATTCAGAAAGTTCGCCATGACCTTCGACAAACACAATGCGTTTGCGCGTGGTGTTTATCGCTTCAAAAATGGCTTTTGTAATGGCGTACTCTAATTCATTTATGGCGGTATTTATTCCAGCATCAGAAGCAGATTTATCTTGTTCTATAAATTGAATGTTGGCAGCACGTTCGCCATAATACACTTTGGCGCAGGGCCAAATGTTTACGGCTTTAAACGAGTTTTCTTCTTTTACATTTACGACAATATTTTGCAATCCTGTTTCGTAAAGATGTTTTTGAAATTCTTCAACATTTATGTCTTCATCGTTTGGATTTACAAACGTGTATTTTATTTTGCCTTTGGCGAGCTCTCTAAAATCTTGAAACTTTTCATCAATGGCGCGTTGTAGTTTTAACAATTCGGGCGTGAGGTTTTCACCTTCTAAATAAATTTCAATATTTACCACGCTTGGAATGCTATCAATAACATCTCGGCTACTCTCAGAAAGTGTGTGAACTTTATCGCTGGTTAAATCCAATCGAAAATATTGAATAGACGAAAGAATGTTTACCACCACGATAATCGCGATAATGATTACAGCGTTTAAAATGGCTGCTGTTCTCAATGATTTTTTCTTGTCTTCTACCATTTTCTGCTTAATAAATTAAGTTTGGTTAATGTTAGAAAAAGAAAAATCAATCCTACAAAATAGACGACATCTCTGCTGTCTAAAACACCACGTTTTATGGATGTGTAGTGAGAATAAATGCCCATTTTTTGTACCCAGTATTGCGATACGCCCGAATCGAAACCTTGTGCCATGTACTCAAAACCATTGTAAAACAAAAAGCAAAGTGCTAACGATAAAATAAAACTCAAAACTTGGTTGTTCGTTAACGATGAACAAAAAATACCAATTGCTACAAACCCAGAGGCGAGCATCAGTAAGCCAATATAGCCGCCAATAATACCGCCTGTGTCAATGTTTCCAACGGGGTTGCTTAAATAATAAATCGAAATCCAATAAATGATGGTTGGGATGAGAGAAAATAAAACCAAAACAACTCCAGCAAAAAATTTTGCTAAGATAATGTCCATTTCAGTAAGCGGTTTTGTAAATAAAAATTCAATCGTTCCTTGACGTTTTTCTTCTGCAAACGCACGCATAGTAATAGCAGGAATGAGCAATAAAAAAATAATGGGTGCATCAAAAAATAAAGCCGTAAGCGATGCTTGATTGGTGTCGAAAATATTTTCTAAGCCAGGAAAATACCAAATAAACAGGCTTGTAAGAATTAGAAACACACCAATAGAAATGTATCCTATTAGAGAATTTAAAAAGCTGCGTATTTCTTTTATAAAAAGCGAGTACATTCGAGTTTAAAGTTACAAGGTTGAAGGTTAAACGTTAAATATCATTCTCAAATTTTCAAATCTTCAAATTGTTTAATTGATAAATCGCACGAAGTTACAAATTTTGACTACTTAGCAAAACATAATTTTTCGCTACGCTCTGAATTTTAATACACTCTTTGCGCTGATTTAACGATGCGCACAATCATAGCAAATTGTTGTTAAATTCTATAATTATGCTATCGTTAAGATTAACTCCAAACAACTTGTTTGCACCACCACCAGCACCTTCTACAGCTTTGTTCATAGCTATTTCTAAATAGCCCGAAGACGTAAATAATGCCAGTGGTTCGCCTTCAGGAACGTCACCATATTTTTTACTCAACTCATGAATTTTTACACGTCTGCAAAGAATAGAAAATGCGCGCCCTTTGCCAATAGTTTTAAACATGGTTTGGGTAATGTTGGTAATTAAATTTCCGTAGCCATCAATATAAATTACCGAACCTCTAATTGAATTATCATCAAAAACAGGTTGGTAGGTAATGACTTGCTTTACAGAATCTGTTTTTCTGGCAACCAACTCTGGTGTACCTCCACGTGCCAAATGGCAAGCCACTTTCGTAAAAACATCTTTCACAGGAAAGGTTAAATCATCGGTATCCTGCTTGATGTTTATTTCGTAAATATCTGTAGGTGTTTCATCAAACAACAATGAAAAAATGCCATTATCTGCACCGATGAAAAAATGTTCGTTGTGCTTTACAACAACATGAGAGGTAGATAGATTGATTTCGGGATTTACACCAATAATGTGTATGCTTCCTTTCGGAAAACTTTTGTAGCAATTTTTTAAAATAAATGCGGTCTTAAAAATATCAAAAGGCGGAATTTCGTGTGTGATGTCAACAATTTTAGCATCGGGTAATTGAGATAAAATAGTTCCTTTAACTACAGCTACATAGTAGTCTTTATGACCCATGTCCGAAACTAAAGTTATTATGCCAGATGAATTCAAATTGAAAAAAAGTGCTAATTTCAGCAACCAAAATTACTTAAATTAAGTAAACATATAGTGAAACCCATAAAAAGTATAATTTGAAAGAGAAAATAATCGAAATTTCACACATCAATCCGTTGGATTTATTTGGGGTAAATGAAGACAAGCTAAACATTCTTAGAGCTTATTTTCCAAAACTAAAAATCATTTCAAGAGGCAACTCGTTAAAAATTGTTGGCGATGATGACAACATCATTGAGTTTGAGAAAAAACTCGAATTGATGATGGCACACCTCCATAAATATAACTCTTTAACCGAAGGAAACATTGAAAACTTAATTCTTGATGGAGAAAAAATTTTAAAAGGAGAAGAAGGCAAAGACCTCATTCTATTTGGTAATGGCGGATATCCAATTAAAGCAAAAACCAAAAATCAACGTTTTCTTTGCGAAGAAATAGAAAAAAACGACATGGTATTTGCCATTGGTCCTGCAGGTTCGGGAAAAACTTATACCGCTGTGGCAATGGCTGTACGTGCATTGAAAAATAAAGAAGTAAGACGCATTGTGTTAACCAGACCTGCTGTAGAAGCTGGTGAACATCTTGGTTTTTTGCCTGGAGATTTAAAAGAAAAACTCGACCCCTATTTGCAACCACTTTACGATGCTTTGCGTGATATGATTCCTGCCGAAAAGTTAGCAGCCATGTTAGAAACAGGAACTATACAAATTGCGCCTTTGGCATTTATGCGCGGACGAACCTTAGACAATGCTTTCGTAATTTTAGATGAGGCACAAAATGCTACCGAAAGCCAAATGAAAATGTTTTTAACACGCATGGGTATGAGTGCGAAATTCGTTATCACAGGTGATGTTACACAAGTGGATTTACCACGTCATCAAAAATCTGGGTTGATAAAATCGTTAAAAATTCTGAAAAATATTGATGGAATATCCATGGTATTCTTAGACGAAAATGATGTGTTGCGTCACCGATTGGTGAAAAAAATTACCAGTGCTTTTGATAAAGAGGAATAGTGTTGTTCAAAACTTCATCTTTAGTCGCGTACAAAAACACTTAAATTTGCCACATCATTTTTCTAAACAAAAATCATGTCGGTAAAAACTTTAACAGAAACGCATTTTCAATTTCCATGTCAAACTAAATTTTACAAAGGCAAAGTTCGCGATGTTTATACCATCAATGATGAGTTGTTGGTGATGATTGCTTCCGACCGTATTTCTGCATTTGACGTAGTGTTGCCAAAAGGTATTCCGTACAAAGGACAAGTGCTAAATCAGTTAGCTGAAAAATTTTTAAACGCTACTAAAGACATTTGTCCCAATTGGTTAGTTGCCACGCCAGACCCTAATGTTTCTGTAGGTTTGATGTGTGAACCTGTAAGGGTTGAGATGGTGGTTCGTGGCTACTTAACCGGTCATGCTTGGCGCGAATATAAAGCAGGAAAACGCACCATTTGTGGTGTTAAAATGCCTGATGGTATGAAAGAGCATGACAAATTTTTAAAACCTATCATTACGCCTGCTACCAAAGCAGATGAAGGACACGATGAAGACATTTCGCGTGAGGACATTCTAGCTAAAGGCATTGTAGCCGAAGCTGACTATTTGAAAATGGAGGATTACACCTACAAATTGTTTGAGCGTGGTACTAAAATGGCAGCCGAAAAAGGTTTAATTTTAGTTGATACCAAATATGAATTTGGAAAAAAAGACGGTGAAATTTATTTAATGGATGAAATTCATACACCAGATTCATCGCGCTATTTTTATGCCGATGGTTACGAAGAGCGACAAGCCAAAGGTGAGCAACAAAAACAATTGTCTAAAGAATTTGTACGCGAATGGTTGATGGAAAATGGTTTTCAAGGTAAAGAAGGTCAAATAGTACCCGAAATGACTGAAGAAAAAGTAAACGTAATTTCTGAACGATACATAGAACTTTACGAAAAAGTTTCGGGCGAAAAATTTATGAAAATCAATACAGATGATGCTCTTGTTAGAGTTGAAAAAAATATTTCTGAATGGCTAAAAAGTAATTTCGTTCCAAAAAACTGACGAAAATCAGTAATTTTTTCCTTCCAAGTTGAGTTTCGTCATATTTTAGGACATCTACCTAAAGTAAGTTTGTGGTGTAAATCATTTTATTATGAACACACATCACACAAACGAAAATTTGACTGGTTTAGATAAATTAATTACAAATGCAGAGTTCAATCGTTTCTCTGTTATTTCTGTGGTGCTTTTAGTAGTGGGTTGTTTGGGTGGTCTAAACGTGGGTTTAGGCGGCTTAAACAGTACTTTCCAATTAATCGCTACCGTTATTCCAACCATGGCTACTTTATCATTTATACTTGCCATTGCGCCAATGCGTCTATTGCTTGGCACGGCAATCCTTGCTACAATCATTGATGTGATATTCATCATTATCAATGTGGTTTAGTTTTTCTCTTTTTCTAAAAAATGCGCTTTCAAACGTGAGGGCGCATTTTTTTTTGCTCTATCTTTGGCTTCGTGAATCTTTACGAAATTATATTTCATTCTGCCACCGAAAGTTTAATCGTCTCTGATAGCAACGGTGAAATAAAAGACATAAACGCAGCTACCGAAGAACTTTTTGGTTATTCAAGAGATGAACTTGTAGGAAACACGGTTGAGGTTTTAATACCTAAAGAATTTAGAGATAATCACCATAAACATAGAGAAAACTATGTTAAGCAGCCCAAAAAAAGGCAAATGGGCAAAGGAATAACACTTTACGGATTAAAGAAAAATGGCACAACTATTCCTCTAGAGATAAGCCTCAATTACATAAAGCACAATGATGAAGTATTAATCTTAACGATGATTACGGATGTTAGCGAGCGTAAAAAAATTGAAGAAGAAATAAAAAACTTAAATCAAGAGCTTGAACAACGTGTAGCAGACAGAACGAAAAAGCTCGAAGAAACTCAAAAGCTCTATTATCTCATTGCACAAAATTTTCCTGGAGGAACCATCAATGTTTTTGACAAAAATCTTAATTACATTTTTGTAGAAGGCGAAGAACTGATAAAGCTGGGAATAGACAGCAAAAAACTCATTGACAGCAACTACATAAATCGCTTGCCTAAAGATATTCGTATAGACGTAAAAGAAAAACTGCAGCCGGCTTTTGATGGAAAATCCATTTCTTTTGAAATTAAAGCGCTTAACAATTATTACAAAATAAATGCCGTACCCATTGCTTTTGAAAATGGAAACGTATCACAAATTTTAGTGGTAGAAAAAAACATTACGCGAGAAAAATTAGCAGAAATAAAAGTGCTAGAAGCTCTTGAACGTGAAAAACAACTTAACGAACTAAAATCAAGGTTTGTGTCAATGGCTTCACATGAATTTAGAACACCCTTGAGCACCATACTTTCATCGGCTTCTTTAATTGAAAAGTACTTGGAGAAAAACGATGCAGAAAAAACAACAAAACACATTAACAGAGTAAAATCATCGGTAGGTTTACTTACCTCCATTCTTAATGATTTTCTATCTTTAAGCAAACTCGAAGAGGGAAAAATTCAGTTAAATAAATCTTCATTTAATGTCAAAGAATTGTTTATGGACATTTTGGATGATTTAAAAAACACCCAAAACAAACCCATTAATTTGCACTATTTTCATCAGAATAATGAAGTGATTATTTCAGACAAATCATTCTTAAAAAATATTGCCTATAACCTACTATCTAACGCCTTTAAGTACTCAACATCAGAGGTAATTTGTGAAACTAAAATAGCTAATGGACGCTTACATATACATGTAGAAGATGATGGCATTGGCATACCTAATGAAGAACAAAAAAATCTTTTTACACGTTTTTACCGAGCAAAAAATGTAATCAATATACAAGGCACAGGTTTAGGGCTTAATATTGTAAAGCACTATTTAGGACTGCTAAATGGCGAAATTTCTTTTAAAAGTATAGAAGGAAAAACTATATTTGAAGTATCAATTCCGATAGAATTATAAAGCGATATGTTATGTACAAACTGTTAGTAATAGAAGATAATAACGAAGTAAGAGAAAACATCCAAGAAATTCTTGAATTGGCAGGCTATGAAGTAATAACTGCCCATAACGGAAAAGTAGGCGTAAAAAGAGCTGTTGAAGATAACCCAGAGTTAATTTTATGTGATATTATGATGCCCGAGTTAGATGGTTATGGCGTATTAAATATCCTTTCTAAAAACCCTACTACTTCTACCATTCCTTTCATTTTTCTTACAGCAAAATCCGAGAAAGATGACTTTAGAAAAGGTATGAATTTAGGCGCTGACGATTACATTACTAAACCATTTGCCGAAACAGAACTTTTGGGTGTTATAGAAAATCGTCTAAAAAAAAATCAATTAATTAAGCAAGCATTTTTAACACCCGATGGTGCTTTCAATTTATTTACCAACCTTGCAAATTCTATAGAAGAACTTCGAGACTTATCAGAAAATCATCGAATAAAACTCTTTCAAAAGAAAGACTTTATTTACTTAGAAGCAAGCTATCCCAAAGCATTTTACTACGTAAAAAAAGGGCAGGTTAAAACCTTAGTTACAAACAAAGAAGGAAAAGAATTAATAACGGGCATTTACCATGAAGGTGAATTTTTTGGTTATATGCCTCTATTCAACGAACACGAGCATACAGATGCTGCCATTGCTTTAGAAGACTGTGAAATTGTGCTCATTCCGAAAGACGACTTTTTTAATCTACTTCAAAACAGCCGTGAAATTGCCTACCACTTCATTAAACTTTTAGCAAATAACATAGAAGAAAAAGAAAAAGACCTGCTAACCATCGCCTACAACTCAATGCGAAAACGTGTTGCCGAAGGATTGGTTAAGTTCTACGAAAAAAATTCATCCGAATCATCCGACCAACTTAGCATTTCTCGCGAAGACTTGGCTAATCTAGTAGGTACTACAACCGAAACCGTAATTAGAACGCTTAGCGAGTTTAAAGAAGAAGGGCTAATAAGCAGCAACGGACGCAAAATAGTAGTAAATAATCTTGAAAAATTAAAGAATTTGAAATTTTAACTGACGAAAATCAGTTTTTTTTCTGACCAAATCACTATTTTTTTCGATTCTAATGTAGGAAATTTGCTTCCTACAACTTAACATCTAACCAAATGAAGCAAATACTTGTTCCCACCGACTTTTCTATTACGGCTAACAACGCTTTTAAAGTAGCGTGCGAAATAGCCAAGATACACGACTCACGCGTTGTGGTACACAACGTTTATGGCATACCTTATAATGCCAACTCTGTAATGATTGATTTAACGGATGTGCTACACGAAGCTGCCGAAAAATCTATGAAAGAGTTTTTAAAAAAACACACTGAAGATTATCCGGAATTGGAAATTGAAGGAATCTGCTCTTTTGGCGCAGTAGCCGATACTATTTCAGAAAAAGCAAAAACTTTTGATTTGGTAGTAATGGGAACCAATGGTAGCAGTGGTCTTGAAGAGGTATTCATCG
>JBKHVV010000035.1:0-19549 GCA_046569885.1 Bacteroidia bacterium | reverse complement strand
ATTTTAGCCGTAGGTTTATGCGCAAGCGGTATGAGCGCTATGCGGATAATCAGAGCAATGAGAAGAATGAAAAATAATCGTATCTTTGCTACACAAAACTATCTGTAAATTGTAAATGGACGATCCTTTCTCGGTCACACTAATATTCATCATTTTTTGTCTTATTCTTTCCGCCTTTTTTTCGGGTATGGAGATTGCCTTTGTGTCATCAAGCCCCTTAAAAATTGAGTTAGACAAAAAGCAGAATAAATTTTCGGGCGTCTTGCTTCATCGCTTTCTTAAAAAACCATCACAATTTATTGGTGTTATGCTTTTAGGGAATAACATTGTTTTGGTTCTTTACGGTATTTTAATGGCAGATTTTTTAACAGATTTATGGCTCTATAAATATAACCTTTCTGATATAGCTGAAACATTTATACAAACAGCAATATCAACGATAATAGTGCTTTTATTTGGGGAGTTTTTACCTAAAGCCATTTTCAGAATAAATCCCAACAGAAGTTTGTCGTTGCTATCTCTTCCGGTAACAATTATTTACTACCTTCTGCTACCCATATCTTTTTTTATTATTGGATTTTCAGAGTGGTTTTTACGCTTATTTTTTCGCATGAAAGTTATACCAAGTATTTCTACTTACGGAAAGGTAGATATAGAAAATTATCTAAAAGAACACACAGATGTTGTGCCTAAAAATGGAGAAGAAGTAGAGAACGAGATACAAATTTTTAAAAATGCACTCAGTTTTTCGCAGGTAAAATCTCGCGAATGTATGATACCCCGCAACGAAATTGTAGCATTAGAAATTAATGATGGGATAGACCTTTTGAAAGAAAAATTTATAGAAACCGAACACTCTAAAATATTAATTTATAGAGAAACCATTGATAACATTATTGGTTATGTCCATTCTTACGAAATGTTCAAAAATCCAAAACAAATAAAAAATGTGTTGTTGCCTATTAACGTGATACCCGAAACGGTTACCGTTGACC
Source organism: Bacteroidia bacterium (assembly GCA_046569885.1). Classification (GTDB taxonomy): domain Bacteria; phylum Bacteroidota; class Bacteroidia; order Flavobacteriales_D; family Parvicellaceae; genus JBKHVV01. The sequence continues at coordinate 18,554 of JBKHVV010000035.1, read as the reverse complement.
AAGTACTAAAACAACTTAAAGCCAAAAATAGAAGTATTGCCGTTGTTGTAGACGAATTTGGCGGAACATCAGGTATTTTAACCATCGAAGACATTATAGAAGAAATTTTTGGAGAAATAGAAGACGAACACGATTCGGAGGATCTATACGAAAAACAAGCCGATGGAGAATTCATTCTTTCTGGAAGGCTTGAAATAGAATATTTAAACGAAAAATACAGACTGAATCTGCCCGAAGATGAAGAATACGATACTTTAGCAGGGCTCGTACTATCCAAAACTCAAGATATACCACAAATTAACCAAGTTATAGAACTTGAAGATTATCAACTTCAGGTGCTTGAGGTAAGCAATACCAAAATAGAATTGGTGAAAATTATCAGAAAAGACGATTAGTTACCTAAGATTCCCGAAGAGAAAAAGTTCTATTTTTTTGAGCTTTATGGATAATATATCTATACAAAAGAAAGTATTAGAAAAACTCTTACATTTGACTTCCAAATTTATTTTAAGTGTCCATCAAAGTAGAACATCTTACCAAAACGTACGGAGAGCAAAACGCGCTTGATGATGTGTCGTTCTCTGTAAAATCGGGTGAAATTGTTGGTTTTTTAGGTCCAAATGGTGCAGGAAAATCTACCACGATGAAAATTTTAACATCGTACATTCCGCCAACATCAGGCTATGCAGAAGTGTGTAGTATTGATGTAATGACCGACTCCATAGAAGTACGTAAAAAAATTGGCTACCTTCCAGAACACAACCCACTGTACTTAGATATGTACGTGCGTGAGTATTTAGAATTTGTGGCAGGTATTCATAAATTGGATAATATCAAACAACGTGTGGATACTATGATTGACACCGTTGGTTTGCAAATAGAACGCAAGAAGAAAATAGGCACATTATCGAAAGGATATCGTCAGCGCGTGGGCTTAGCTCAGGCACTTATTCACGAACCAGAAGTATTGATTTTAGATGAACCCACAAGTGGATTAGACCCTAATCAATTAGAAGAAATTCGTGGCTTGATAAAAAAACTAGGCAAAGAAAAAACCGTAATACTTTCTACTCACATCATGCAAGAAGTAGAAGCCATTTGTGATAGAGTACTTATCATCAATCATGGAAAAATTGTAGCCGATGATGATGCTTCTACACTTAAATTAAATACGTCCAATAAAGTAACTATAAAGGTTGAGTTTGATACCGAAATCAGTATTCAAAAACTAAAAGTAATTAACAGCGTAACAAATGTAAAATCTATTAGCAGTACTGCTTTTGTGGTAGAAGCATCTACCAAAGACGACATCAGAAAAGTGCTTTCAAAATTGGCACAAGAAGAAGGCGCTTTAATTTTAGAAATGACTCGTGAACAAGAGAGTTTAGAAAATGTTTTCAAACGATTAACAAAAAAATAAAAAGCAAACAATAAAAAGTATAAATTCGCAGCAAATTTAAAAATCATTATGCCCTATTTATTTACATCAGAATCGGTGTCGGAAGGACACCCAGACAAAGTAGCCGACCAAATTTCGGATGCACTTATTGATAACTTTTTAGCATTCGACCCAGACTCGAAAGTAGCTTGCGAAACATTGGTTACCACAGGACAAGTAGTGTTGGCTGGTGAAGTAAAATCTAAAGCATATTTAGATGTACAAACCATCGCACGTGAAGTGATTAAAAAAATTGGCTACACCAAATCTGAGTACATGTTCGAAGCCAATTCGTGTGGTGTGTTGTCTGCTATTCACGAACAAAGTGCTGACATTAACCAAGGAGTTGACAGAAAAAAGAAAGAAGAGCAAGGCGCAGGCGACCAAGGTATGATGTTTGGCTACGCTACCAACGAAACCGAAAACTATATGCCTTTAGCGTTAGATTTAGCGCACGGTATTTTGTTAGAATTAGCTGTTTTAAGAAGAGAAAACAAACAAATTAAGTATTTACGTCCTGACGCAAAATCTCAAGTAACGCTGGAGTATGATGATAACAACAAACCTATTAGAATTGACTCAATAGTTGTTTCTACGCAGCACGATGATTTTGATGCAGAAGGAAAAATGTTGGCAAAAATCAAAAAAGACATCATCGAAATATTGATGCCGCGCGTAATGAAGCGTTACAAAAAATACGCACACTTATTCAATAACAAAATTAAATATCACATCAACCCAACGGGTAAGTTTGTAATTGGTGGTCCGCACGGAGATACTGGCTTAACTGGTCGTAAAATTATTGTAGATACGTATGGCGGAAAAGGTGCTCACGGTGGTGGTGCGTTTTCTGGAAAAGACCCAAGTAAGGTGGATAGAAGTGCTGCGTATGCTACGCGCCACATTGCTAAAAACTTAGTAGCAGCTGGTGTTTGCAGTGAAGTATTGGTGCAAGTATCTTACGCTATTGGTGTGAAAGATCCAATGGGAATTTATATCAATACCAATGGTACTTCTAAAGTAAAAATGAGCGATGGCGAAATTGCCAAGCACGTTGAAAAATTATTCGACATGACACCTTATGGCATTGAAACACGCTTAAAATTACGCAATCCAATGTATAGCGAAACAGCTGCTTACGGACACATGGGACGCAAAAACGAAATCGTTGAAAAAACTTTCGTTAGTCCAGAAGGTAAAAAAGTAACCAAAAAAGTAGAGCTATTTACATGGGAAAAATTAGACTATGTAGATAAAATTAAGAAACAGTTCAAACTGAAATAAACTCGATAACACAACCACAAAAAGGGGACCGATTATCGAGCCCCTTTTTTATTTGTCATTCTGAACGTAGTGAAGAATGACAAAAGAATAACTTTTAACTTTTTAACCTTAAACGTTAAACCCCGCAGGTATGCAATTAGTCAACAATAGCCATTACGAAGTGGGAGGCATCAACCTCAACACCATTACCGAACAATACGGAATGCCCGTGTATGTTTACGATGGCAACAAAATGGAAGCACAGTATCACAAAATGATGAATGCGTTTAGCAACACCAAAGTACAGATTCACTTTGCGTGTAAGGCACTCAACAACATCAACATTTTAAAGCTGTTTAAACAATTAGGCGCAGGCATTGATGCCGTTTCTATTCAAGAAGTGTGGTTGGCAAAGCAAGCGGGTGTTGACGTGAAAGATATTCTTTACACGCCTAACGGTGTGTCTATGGAAGAGATTGACATGGCGGTGAAAGAAGGCGTGATGATTAACATTGATAACCTTTCTATTTTAGAACAATTTGGTATGAAGTACGGAAGTTCTTACCCCGTTTGTGTGCGCATCAATCCGCACATTATGGCGGGTGGAAACAACAACATTTCAGTAGGTCATATTGATTCTAAATTTGGTATTTCCATTCATCAAGTGCCGCACATTTTACGCATTGTAAACCATTACAACATGCATGTAAATGGCTTGCACATGCACACAGGTTCTGACATACTAGATACCGATGTGTTTTTGCGTGGTGCAGAAATTTTATTTGAAACAGCGCAGCATTTTAAAGAATTGCACTACTTAGATTTTGGTAGCGGATTTAAAGTAAAATACAAAGAAGGCGATATAGAAACCGATATTGATGATTTGGGCGAAAAACTATCGGCACGCTTCAACGAGTTTTGTAAAAGTTACGGCAAGGAACTTACCTTGATTTTTGAACCAGGTAAATTTTTAGTGAGCGAAGCGGGTTATTTTTTGGTGAAAGTAAACGTAGTAAAACAAACTACTTCGGCTGTGTTTGTGGGCGTAGATAGCGGCTTTAATCATCTTATTCGCCCTATGTTGTACAACGCCCATCACGATGTGGTGAACATTACTTATCCGCAGGGAAAATTGCGCATGTACACGGTGGTGGGTTACATTTGCGAAACCGACACTTTTGGTTGGAACTTAAAAATTCATGAAGTGAACGAAGGTGATGTGTTGTGTTTCAAAAACGCAGGTGCCTATTGCTTCACGATGGCTTCCAATTACAACTCCCGTTTTCGTCCTGCCGAAGTATTAATTTATAATGGGAAAACACATCTTATTCGCCAACGCGAAACGATGGAGGATATTACACGAAACATGATAGATGTAATGTAAGCATAGCATGTTAATATTTAATTCTGTACTTACTTGATATTTAAAAAATTTTAAAGTTTCTAATACACATTACTAGTTGATTATTTTGTTTAGCGCATTTTGTCTATCTGCTTTACGGAATGTTTTTTTGCTTTTTTATTGATGCAAAACACCGTTTTTAAAGTACTTTTGTTGTAAATTGACAGCACTTGAAGTTAAAATCATTATCCATAGTAAATTTTAAAAGCCATTTAGAAGCCAATTACAGCTTCTCAAAGCGCATTGTTTGCTTTACAGGTAATAATGGTGCAGGTAAAACAAACCTTTTAGATGCCATTCATTATTTGTCGTTTTGTAAAAGTTATTTTAATGCTATTGATTCTCAAAACATCCACCACGAACAAAATTTCTTTGTTATTCAAGGTTTTTACGACCATAATGATGGAGAATCTGAACTATATTGCGGTGTAAAGCAAGGCGATAAAAAGCGTTTCAAAATCAATAAAAAAGATTATCAAAAACTTTCCGACCATATCGGTAAATTTCCTGCAGTGATGATTTCACCTTACGACCGTGACCTAATTGGTGATGGAAGTGATGTAAGAAGAAAATTGATGGATAGCATTATTTCGCAGCTAGACAAAGAATATCTGCAAACCCTTATTAGCTATAATAGAGTGTTGGCACAGCGTAATGCTTTAATAAAACACATGGCAGCCGAGCGAAAAATTAACCAAAGCAATTTAGAAATTTGGGATATTCAATTAGCAGAATTAGCTACAAATATTCGTCAAAAGCGTTTGAATTTTTTAGAAGATTTTGTGCAGTTGTTTAATGACTATTATCGCTTCATCTCAGGAAGTGAAGAACAGGTTTCGGTAGAGTTTTTAGACTCTGTAAATGGCGAAGATTATACAGAAAGTCTAAACGCGAATTTCAAAAGAGATATGGCTTTAGAATACACATCTGTTGGTGCACACAAAGACGATTTGATATTTTTAATTGAAGGTAAACCCATTAAAAAGTTTGGCTCACAAGGTCAGCAAAAGTCGTATTTAGTAGCACTCAAGTTGGCGCAGTACGAATTTCTGAAAAGAAAATCGGGTAAAAAACCAATTTTATTGATGGATGACGTGTTTGATAAACTCGACCAACAGCGTGTAAGTAATATTTTAAAGTTGGTTCATGATGATGTTTTTGGACAAGTATTCATAACTGATACCGATTCTAGCCGTCTTGAAAAATTATTCAAAGAAAATGAATTGAATGCTGAAATATTTGAAATAAAAAAACAAACCGTTGAACAAGAAAGTATCCGATAAACCATTAAAAGAAGCCATTGACCGATTTTTGGAACTTTACGGTATGGACGTTAAGTTTCAAGAAATTGAAGTGATAAACACCTACAACAAATTAATGGGGCAAATGATTGTTTCTAAAACCGAAAAAATTTGGTTTAAAAATGGTACGCTCAATCTTCGACTAAACTCATCGGTTTTAAAACAAGAATTGAACTACAACAAATCAAAAATTGCCGAACTGATAAACGAAGATTTAGGAAAAGAATTGATTCAAGAAGTGGTTATTAGATAAATTAAGAATTAGATGTTTAGAATTATTGAAGTTAGAATAAAGAGAAAAGATATTAAACCTTATAGACTTTATGACCTTCGACCTTATGACCTTCGACCTTATGACCTTCGACCTTATGACCTTCGACCTTATGACCTTCGACCTTCGACCTTATGACCTTCGACCTTATGACCTTCGACCTTATGACTTTGGACTTTACAAACTTTCAACCAAACAATGAAACTAACATACACACTTTCCTCGTCCAATCCAGAAAATCACTTATTGGATGTAGTATTACAAATTGATGGAATAGAGCAGAAAGATTATTTAGAAGTAGCTTTGGCGGCATGGCGTCCGGGAAGATACGAACTGGGAAATTTTGCAAAAAATATTCAGAAGTTTACAGTAGTAAATTTAGAAAGCTATCCATTGCCATTTAATAAAACCGACCGCCAAACATGGCAAGTAGAACTAAAAGGAAACACATCCATTCAAGTTAAATACACCTATTACGCTTCTGTTTTAAATGCAGGCTCAACCTATGTTGACCAAGAGCAACTCTACGTAAACCCCGTAAATTCTATGATGTACGTGGTAGGTGCGCAAGATGTTCATGCAACCATTCACATTGAATATTTAAATGGGGCGTTAATTGGCGGTAGCTTAAAACCTATTGAAGACAACGTACTTTATGCCGAAAATTATGAGGAATTAGCCGATTCACCGTTCATCGTTTCACCAACGTTAAAACACAATGTGTTCAATGTAGATGGTCTTATGGTGAATGTTTGGTTTCAAGGAGAAGTGCGCCCTGTGTGGCAACGCTTAGAGCATGATTTCACTAAATTTATTTCATCACAGATAAAAGCATTTGGCGAATTTGTCGCCAATCAATATCATTTTTTAATTCAAATTACGCCTTACTCATCGTATCATGGTGTAGAGCATTTAAAATCTACCGTGTTACTGTTAGGACCATCGTATGATGTGTTTGACAAAACTTACACAAGTCTTTTGGGTGTTGCTTCGCACGAGTTTTACCATAGCTGGAACATCAAAACCATTCGTCCTAAAGAGATGATGCCCTACGATTATACTAAAGAAAATTATTTTAGTACGGGCTACGTTGCCGAAGGTGTAACTACCTACATGGGCGACCATTTTTTATACCGCAGTGGGGTATTTTCTGACGAACAATATAAAGAAGAATTTGACACGTATCTAAGAAAGCACTTTGAAAATTTTGGAAGACGAAATTATTCCATTGCGCAATCATCATACGATATGTGGATTGATGGTTATGAATCGGGTATTCCTAATCGTAAAGTGTCTATTTACACAGAAGGCGCACTTACTGCATTTATACTCGATACGCTCATCATTAAGTACTCCAATTTTAAGCACACTATAGATGATGTGATGCATCGTTTATATCACAATTTTGCTAAAAAAGACATTGGTTATACAGAAGAAGATTATCAGAAATTAGCCGAAGAATACAGTGGAGTAGAGCTCGATGATTTTTTTGAAAATTACATTTTCGGAACGCAACCTTACAACCGAATTTTAGCCGAGTGTTTAGATTTTATTGGCTTTCAACTCAACGAAAACGATTCGGATAAAGTACACGAACGCTATGGCATGAAGGGTTCTTGGAAGAGTAGTTTTTTTGAAGTTACATCTGTTGCCCCCGACTCAAATGCAGAGTTAGCAGGTATTGGCGTAGGCGATAAAATTCACGTATTAAACAGTATGCGCCTTAGCAACAACTTTGAAGAGTGGATGAACTATTTTAAAAACGACCACAAAACATTTATTGTAGAGCGTGTGCATGGCATCGTAGAAAAAACCATTCGTGGACGCGCGTTTAATGGCTTTAAAAAATATACGATAACAAAAGTAAAAAACCCTTCAGAGCAACAACAGAAAGCGTTTAGTAAGTGGTTGAGAAAAGATTAAACTCTAATGCCCACAATTGTGGGGATTATTTAGGCATTCGCATTGAGTATCTCTTCGGAGTGGTATTCTCCTTTTTTGAGTTTTTCTTGTACCCTTTTGAAGGTTTCGATGGTATATCTTACATCTTCAAGCGTGTGTACTGCTGTAGGTATTAGGCGTAGTAAAATAATTCCTTTTGGCACTACCGGATACATCACAATAGAACAGAATATGCCATAATTTTCACGTAAGTCAAAAGTAATGTTGGTGGCTTCGCCTAATGTTCCTTTTAGCATAACTGGAGTTACTGCCGAGTTGGTTCTACCAATATCAAATCCTGCTTCTTTTAAGCCTGATTGCAATGCGCGCACTATCGTCCATAATTTTTCTCTGTGTTGCGGTTGCTGAAGCATTTCCATACGCTTTAACGCACCAATAACTATTGGCATTGGTAATGACTTCGCAAATATTTGTGAGCGCATATTATACTTAAGATATTCAATTACATCTTCGCTGCAACATACAAATCCGCCCACACTTGCCATAGATTTAGCAAACGTACCAACATAAATATCTACCTCATCGTGTACGCCTTGTTCTTCGGCAGCACCACGTCCGTTTGCACCAATAGCACCAAATCCGTGAGCATCATCTACCAATAATCTGAAATCGTAACCTTTCTTTTTAAGAGCAACAATTTCTTTTATTTTACCCATATCACCACTCATGCCGAATACACCTTCGGTAATGACTAAAATTCCACCGCCAGTTGTTTCGGTAATTTTTTTGGCTTTGTTTAAACGGTCTTCTAATCCTGCGATGTCGTTGTGAGGAAATACAAAGCGTTTGCCAACATGCATACGCAAACCATCCATTAAACTGGCATGACATTCTTCGTCATATACTGCTACATCGTTGCGAGATAATATGGCATCTACCGTTGACATAATGCCTTGATAGCCGTAGTTGTATAGGTAACAATCTTCTTTTTTCATAAACTTGGCAATCTCTTGCTCTAATTGTTCGTGGTACTTGGTGTGTCCACTCATCATACGCGCACCCATTGGGTATGCCATTCCCCATTCGGCAGCAGCTTTAGCATCTGCTTCGCGCACTTCAGGATGGTTGGCTAAGCCAATATAGTTATTGATGCTCCAAGTCAACACTTCCTTGCCTCTAAATATCATTTTATTAGAGATAGGTCCTTCCAACTTAGGAAACATGAAGTATCCTTGTGTTTCTTTAGCATGTTTTCCGAGTGGTCCTCGGTTTGATTTAATTCTTTCAAAAATATCCACGTTTCTCGATTTTTTTGGTTGCTGTTTTTATTGTGGCAACTCTATTTCCAAGTGCAAAAGTATAGCAATATATTTTCACTACAAAAAATAGTAGGCAATTTTATTAACCGATTTACGTTTGCTTAGCGTTAATATTAAATTATCTTTGCAGCGTTTTATGCAAAAAATCTCTAAATATTTGATGCTCATTGGGCTTTTGATTGTTGGCATGTATGCATGTTCTGATTACAACAAAATTCTAAAAGGCAACGACTATGAACTGAAGTATAAAACGGCTATAGAGCTTTATCAAAAAGACGAATGTATGAAGGCACTTCCCTTGTTAGATGAGCTCACTTCTATGTATCGTTTTACGTCAAAAGGCGAAGAGGTGTTTTACTATTACGCACACACCAGCTTTTGTGTGGGTGATTTTAGCGTAGCGGAGTATTACTTTAAAAGTTTTGTAAAATCGTATCCGAATAGTAAACATACAGAAGAATGTGCTTTTATGGCGGCTATTTGCAAACAACGCGAATCGCCCTATTACAACTTAGACCCAACACCTACCAGACAGGCAATAGACGAAATGCAGTTGTTTCTGAATAAATATCCTGAAAGTTCATATAAAGATACCTGCAACCTGCTAATGGATAAGATGAGAGACAAGTTGGAGAAAAAATATTATGAGCAAGCAAAGCTTTACTACAACACTGAAAATTACAAATCGGCAGTAGTGGCGTTTGAAAACTTAGTAAGAGATTATCCTGATAACGAATATGTTGAAGAAGCTTATTATTACATGGTAAAAGCCAATTATTGGTACGCTTATTACAGCGTAGACAGCAAAAAAAGCGAAAGATATTCGGAAACTATAAAATCTTACCTTACCTTTGTAGGCTCTTTTAAAGAAAGTAAGTATTTAAAAGAGGTAGAAAATTTGTACAATAACAGCGTAAAACAATTAGAAAAGTTAAATAACTAGCACATGTCATTCAAAAACTCAACAGCCGAAAGAACTACCATCACTCGCGATGCGGTAGAATTGGAAAATCTTACGGGCAATATTTATGAAACATTGACAGCCATTTCTAAAAGAGCTAACCAACTTAATGTTGAATTGAAAGAAGAACTGCATCAAAAATTAGAAGAGTTTTCTTCTCATACCGATAATTTGGAAGAGATTTTCGAAAACAGAGAGCAAATAGAAGTATCTAAATTCTACGAACGCTTACCAAAACCAGTGGCTATGGCCATCGAAGAATTTGAAAAAGACAAAGTGTTCACAAAATATCCGGAAACGGAAATTAAAAAAGCCTAAGGTCACTCTTTTTGCCCATGCTTAGCGGCAAAAATATCATCGTTGGAATTACAGGAAGTATAGCAGCCTACAAGGCTGCTTTTTTAGTTAGACTACTCATAAAACAAGGTGCCAATGTAAAAGTAATGATGACCTCTGCTGCTAAAGAATTCATTGCGCCATTAACGCTTTCCACACTTTCTAAAAATCCCGTTATTGTTGATTTTATCAACGACCAATCGGGCAATTGGAACAACCATGTAGATACTGCACTTTGGGCAGATTTGATGGTAATAGCTCCAGCAACAGCCACTACTATGAGTAAAATGGCAAACGGTTTGTCTGATAATTTTTTAGTAACCACCTATCTTTCGGCAAAATGTTCGGTAATGGTTTGCCCCGCCATGGACTTGGATATGTACCAGCATCCATCTACCAAGAAGAATATAGAAACGTTAAAATCTTACGGCAACATCATTGTAGAAGCCAAGCATGGCGAGCTTGCTAGCGGCTTGATAGGCGAAGGCAGAATGGCAGAACCGGAAGAAATTATAGAACACATCCACGCTTTTTTTTTAGATAGTCAGAAGCTTTCTGGTAAAAAAGTATTGGTAACTGCCGGACCTACTTTTGAGCAACTTGACCCTGTACGTTTTATCGGAAATCATTCATCTGGAAAAATGGGATATGCCATTGCTTCTCAAGCCAAAAAAATGGGTGCAGAAGTATTTTTGGTAAGCGGACCTTCAAGTTTAGAAATTGATGAAGTAAATAGAATAAACGTTACTTCTGCAAAAGAAATGTTTGAGGTGGTAACAGACCATTTTAAAGACGTTGATATCGTGATTATGGCTGCTGCGGTTTCAGATTATAAACCGAAAGTTGTTTCACCCGAAAAAGTAAAAAAATCAGACGATGATTTAATTATTGAATTAGAACGTACCAAAGATATTTTAGCCGAATTAGGTAAAACAAAAAAGCCAAATCAAACCTTGGTTGGTTTTGCTATGGAAACGCACAATGAAGAAAATTTTGCCAAAGAAAAATTGAAAAAGAAAAATTTGGATTTTATCGTATTGAATAAACTTAATGAGGATGGCGCTGGTTTTAAAGCCGATACTAACCTCATCACGATTTTTGATAAAAACAATAATACCGTTAAATTTGAGTTGAAGAGTAAGCAAGAAGTCGCTAAAGATATTTTAGAATATGCGCTAAAATTTCAAGCATGATTAAGCAAATTTTAATATTCATATTGGTTATTGTAAGTGCAATTTTTGTTCGCGCTCAAGAATTGAATTGTCAAGTACAAGTGTTGGCACCTGCGCTGCAAAGTAATTCTGCCAATACGGATATTATTAATTCATTGCAGCAATCGGTATTTGAGTTTATGAACAACACTAAATGGACGGGCGATAAATTTACCATTGAAGAGCGTATAGATTGTAGTATTCTTATTACCATTAATGAACTCAACAACGATGAATTTAAAGGCACCATTCAAGCACAAGCGTTTCGCCCAGCGTTTAATTCATCGTATCGTACCCAAACGTTTAACTATTTAGATAAAGATTTTACGTTTCGTTATTTACGAAACACTGCAGTGATTTTTAATCCTACCCGTCATGCCGATAATTTGGCAGATGTGTTGGCATTTTATGCGTATATGATTTTGGGATCTGATTACGATACGTTTTCTCTTCAAGGAGGCACCGACTATTATGAAAAAGCCCAGCAAATTGTGGTGAATGCGCAAGGTGGAGCAGAACCTGGTTGGAAATCAAACGAAGACATTCGCAACCGCTATTGGTTAATTGATAACGCGCTTCAAGCCATGTTTGAGCCAATAAGAAAATTCATGTACGAGTACCACCGCTTGGGTATGGATAAACTTTATGACGATAAAGACGAAGCGATAAAAAAAATGCTTGCCTCTTTAGATTATTTGAAACAAATTCATAAAACCAGACCAGGTTCGTTTGCTTTACAGGTGTTATTCTTGTCAAAGTCGACAGAGTTTATTTCTGTTTTTAAAGAAGCCTATCCCGACCAAAAAGCGGCAGCTTATAACATCCTCAGAGAAGTAGATGGCGTAAATGCTAATAAGTATCAGCAAATAATTCGTTAGCATTTCTTTTTTCTCTTTAATTTTATCCCAACAATGTTGCTCAATCTTAGCATAAAAAATTACGCACTTATTGAAGAAATCAATGTAGATTTTTCCGATGGTTTAAACGTCATCACTGGAGAAACCGGCTCGGGAAAGTCTATCATTATTGGTGCATTGGGTTTGGTGTTGGGAGATAGAGCCGATATGTCATCGGCAAAAAATAAAGACGAGAAATGCTTGGTTGAAGCCACATTTGATATTTCTAAACTCAAACTAAAAACGTTTTTTTCTGACAATGAATTAGACTTTGATAAGAAAACCATTGTTCGTAGAGAAATTACTCCGCAAGGAAAATCGCGCGCGTTTATCAACGATACGCCTGTTAATTTGCAGTTGCTAAAAGAGTTTTCATCTTACGTGATAGATGTCCATTCGCAACATCAAACCTTAGAAATAAACAACCAAGCGTATCAGTTAGAATTGGTAGATGCTTTAGCTGGCAGTACAAAAGAACTTGATAGTTATCAAGAAAAATTTTCTGAATATACTTCTGCGGTAAAAGAATTAGATCGTCTAAAAAACTTAGAAGCAGCCTCCAATCAAGAGTTAGATTACAGTTTGTTTTTACTCAAAGAATTTGAAGGTTTGGATTTGGAAAATATCCATCAACAAGCCTTGGAGCAAGAGCAAAGCACCCTTGAAAATTCCGAAGAAATAAAACAAGTGCTTTCCACTTCGCATAATATTTTAGAACAAGACGAACGAGGTGCGTTGAGCTTGCTTCGTCAAGTGAAAATACAGCTTGAGAAGATTTCTGGTTATAATCAATCGTTTGAACATCTACTACAAAGAATGGAGGCAAATCTCATCGAATTAAGAGATTTTTCTTCAGAATTAGAACAGTTGAACGAAAAAGTAGAATTTAATCCTGAGCGCTTGAATAATATTTCTGAGTTACTATCAAAATGCTATGTTTTACAGAAAAAACATAATGTAAATACCAACGAAGAATTACTTAAAATAAAGCAGGAATTAGAAGAAAAAGTTAAAAATATCTCTTCTTTAGATGAGAAAATTGCAAAGCAGCAAAGTGAAGTAGGTGTAGTTTTAAAATCTTTAAAAGATAGTGCCTCAAAACTCACTAAAAAACGAGAAGCATCGTTTTCAAAAATTGAAAAGCAGGTAAAAGAGTTGCTTTCTTCGGTTGGAATGGCATCGGCAGAAATTAAAATTCAGAATACTAAAAAAGACTTTTCACCCAACGGAACAGATGATATTTTATTTTTAGCGAAAACTAACAAAGGCACAGAATTTAAACCCATGAGTCAAATTGCTTCTGGTGGTGAGTTATCTAGAATTGTACTAGTTTTAAAGTCAATTTTATCAAAATATCAATCGCTTCCAACCATTATTTTTGATGAAATTGATGCGGGTATTTCGGGTGAAGTAGCTGACAAAGTTGGTCAGTTGATGCGCAAATTATCTGAAAACATCCAAGTGTTTAGCGTTACACATTTGCCACAAGTAGCCAGCAAAGGACATCATCACTACTTTGTTTACAAAGAAGAAAACAAAAAAGATACACGTACGCACATTAAACTTCTCACCAAAGAAGAGCGTGTAACCGAATTAGCAAAAATGATGAGCGGAGAAAAACTCACGAAAGCATCTCTGCAAAGCGCACAGGAATTGATAGATGCAGTTGGTTAATCTTTTGTTTTGCACGTTTTAACTCCAAACAGAGCATAAAGAGGACAAAATCCTACTACACCTGTTAGAATAAATACACCGCCCAAAATCAAAAGAATTACACCCGCAACACCTGTTACGGTTCCTGTAAAATATAAAATGGAAAAAATAATAGCGATTATCACCCTGATAATTCTATCTGCCGAGCCCATGTTAATTTTCATATTAGTTATTTTTAAGTTTTCTATCCCAAAGTAAGAACAAACTTTACATAAAATAGGTGATAAAAATCACATTTAAGTCTGACATTGCACAGAATGTTTAGTTTTGTTAAAGAATTATGAAGAAGTTATCAGAACTTAAAATTGGAGAGCAGGCTACGATAGAAAAAATTGTAGATGAAAAATTAGGTATTCGTCTAATGGAATTGGGCTTAGTACCCGGTGAAATAATTAAAGTAAATTTTTTCGCTCCACTTGGCGACCCAATGTCCGTAACAATTTCAAACTATCAGCTAAGTCTCAGAAAAGATGATGCAGATAAGGTTTTAGTGAATACTTGATGTATAGTCTAAGTTTATTAATTTTAGCACCATTAAACAAGATAAGATTATGAATCCTAAAATAGATATTTTAAGAGCCAAGCGTGAAGAAGCCAAATTAGGTGGAGGACAAAAGCGTATTGATTCTCAACACGCCAAAGGAAAATTAACTGCCCGTGAGCGCATTCATTTTTTGTTAGATGAAGGTTCGTTTCAAGAAATGGGCATGTTGGTAACACACCGCAGCACTAACTTTGGTTTAGAAGAACAAAAGTTTTTAGGCGATGGCGTGGTTACGGGCTATGGCACTGTAAATGGACGCTTAGTATATGTGTTCTCTCAAGATTTTACCGTAATGGGCGGCTCTTTAGCAGAAGCTCATGCGGAGAAAATTTGCAAAATAATGGACTTAGCCATGAAAAATGGTGCGCCTGTAATTGGTTTGAATGATTCAGGTGGTGCGCGCATTCAAGAAGGCGTAGTGTCTTTGGCGGGTTATGCCGATATTTTTTATAGAAATACCTTAGCATCGGGTGTTGTTCCGCAAATTTCTGCCATTATGGGACCTTGTGCTGGTGGTGCGGTGTATTCGCCTGCATTAACCGACTTTATCATGATGGTTGAAAACACCTCTTACATGTTTGTTACAGGTCCAAACGTAGTGAAAACCGTAACCAACGAAGAAGTTACTTCAGAAGAATTAGGTGGTGCATCTACCCACGCTACAAAATCAGGTGTTACGCATTTCACGTATGCTAACGATGTTGAAGCGATAGATAACATCAAAAAATTATTATCGTACATGCCTCAAAATTGTGAGGAAACAGCACCAAAGTTACCTTATGCTATCGGTAACGAAAAACGTGATGCCTTAAACAACATCATGCCCGAAAACCCCAACCAACCTTACGATATGCGTGATGTGATTAACTTGGTGGCAGATGGTGATTCGTTTTTTGAAGTACATAAAGATTATGCCGATAACATTGTTGTTGGGTTTGCCCGTTTGGCGGGTCGTTCTATAGGAATTGTTGCCAATCAGCCCGCAGTATTAGCAGGTGTGTTAGATGTGAATTGTTCTAAAAAAGCAGCACGTTTTGTGCGTTTTTGCGATAGCTTTAACATTCCATTATTAGTGTTTGAAGATGTGCCAGGATTTTTACCAGGTACTGACCAAGAGTGGAATGCCATCATCACCAACGGAGCAAAATTATTGTATGCGTTTAGCGAAGCTACAGTTCCAAGAATTACGGTGATTACCCGAAAAGCGTATGGTGGTGCGTATGATGTAATGAACTCAAAACACATTGGTGCCGATTTGAATTTCGCTTGGCCTACAGCAGAAATTGCGGTAATGGGTGCAAAAGGTGCGGCAGAAATCATCTTTAAAAATGAAATTGCCACCGCAAAAAATCTAGAAGAAAAGTGGAAAGAAAAAGAAGCGGAGTACGCAGAGTTGTTTGCCAATCCTTACAACGCGGCAGCGCGTGGCTATGTAGATGCTGTAATTGAACCATCTGAAACACGTGAAAAATTGATACAAGCATTTGCTTCTTTAGAAAATAAAGTGGCCAACTTACCACGTAAAAAACACGGGAATATTCCGTTGTAGTTTTGGCAGGAATATACATCCATATTCCGTTTTGCAAGCAGGCATGTCACTACTGTAATTTTCATTTTTCTACACAACTCAACAACAAAGAGCCGTTGCTAAATGCGCTACACAATGAGTTGTTATTGCGCAAATCGTATATAGAAAATCAACCCATCAATACCATTTATTTTGGTGGAGGTACGCCCAGTTTATTATCCGAAAATGAATTAGGAAAAATTGTTGATGCGGTGTTTGCAAATTTTGAGATTTCTAAAAATGCAGAAATTACTTTAGAAGCCAACCCCGATGATTTATCGAAAGAAAAATTACACGAACTAAAAAACGTTGGCATCAATCGCTTGAGTATTGGTGTGCAATCGTTTATTGAGCGCGACTTAAAAGAAATGAATCGGGCACACAATGTCAATGAAGCAGAAAGTTCGGTTAAACGTTCGCAAGATGTGGGCTTTGAAAACATCACCATTGATTTGATGTATGGCTTGCCGCATTTAACCAACGAAGAATGGACGCAAAACGTACAAACCGCTATTGATTTGCACGTGCCACACATTTCAAGTTACTGCTTAACCATTGAAGAAAAAACAGCGTTGCATCATTTTGTAAGCAAAGGCAAAACCATTATGGTTGACGATAGCACCACCGAACAACAATTTTTACAACTCATACAAATGCTCACTGCCAATGGTTTTGAGCATTACGAAATTTCCAACTTTGCGAAAGAAGGATATATTTCTAAACACAATTCTGCGTATTGGTTGGGTGAACATTATTTGGGTTTAGGTCCATCGGCACATTCATTTAATGGCATTAACCGCAGCTGGAATGTGGCAAACAATGCGAAATACATTAACGCCATTAACAACAACGAAGCGTTTTTTGAAGAAGAAATTTTATCACCAGAAAACAAATACAACGAATATATTTTAACACGTTTGCGTACTAAGTGGGGTGTTAATTTAGGTGATGTAGAGCGAAATTTTTCGGAGTTTTATCATCATTTTATAACCGAAACTGAAAAACTTTTAAGCAAAGGTTGGATACAACAACACGAAGAAATTTTTACCTTGTCGGCTAAAGGAAAATTATTTGCAGATAAAGCCGCTATGGAGTTATTTGTTTAGCGTAATTGTATTCCATTCTTAATTAACTGAATAATTCACTAAGTGTTCTTGTCGTTATGAACATTTTTCCGCTGTCTGGAAGCGTAATGAAGTCGTATTTTTTATAAAATCTTTCTGCTTCATCGTCAATTGGGTCAACGACAACTGCGAATGAAGCAATTTCTTGTGTGTTATTAAAACTTCTTTTTAGTGCATCAATAAGTAGAATTTTTCCAATTCCTTGACCTTGATAATTTTTATCAATTGCCAATCTACCAAGTAGGGTAGTTGGTATTGAGGTGTAAGATTTTGGAAGTTTTTTTTGAACTTGCTCTGGAAAGCTACTTAATGGAATACTGTTGTTTGAGAGTGTGTAAAAACCTTTAACACTGTTTGTTTTATTTTCTGATAATACAAAACAAGCAGATAACTTTCTTTTTACGTCTTGTCCAGCTTGATTCTTTAAGTAGTTATTTAAAAGCTCTTTTCCACAATCAAAATCACTTCGGTTGTGTTTTTTATTTAATAGCTCAATCATTACTCTATTTTGAGTTGGCAACAAAAGTATTATAGTCAACTAGTGCCTTTTTCAAAGTTTTAGATGGCTTTTTTGATTTGGCAATAGCGTTAAAAAAGATTTGACTATCTCTTTCACTAGCAATTATTAGTTCCTTTTCTTCGATTATTTCTTTTGCCTTTTCTTCAACAGATAGAATAACGAATTCAGTTAGGGTTCTATATCCACCTAAGTATGCGGCTTTCTCAAAAAATTGTTTTTGCCTTTGAGAAAGTCTTGCATTAAACCTTGCCTGTTCTTTAGTTGATGTGTTCATAATCGTATTATTTTTACACAAATGTACGTAAAATATATGTACAAGTTACAAAATATGCAACAATTATTGATGTTATTATTTGTGAATGATATCATAATCTCTATATTTGAGAGAGATTATAGTCCTAATTTTTCGGGATAGTATGACATTAAAAATGAACCTAAAAAACCCCATATCCTTAGCCATCACCATGGGCGGTGTGCACAATGCCAAAGCGTGGTACATACCCGATGTGCGCATTGAACCTGTGATGAACGAGCGTTTTGTGGGTTCGGTGGAAAAGGGTGGTTTTGTCAACTTCAGAAACATTACGTTTAATCCGCACGGCAATGGTACACACACCGAATGCGTGGGGCATGTGGCTAAGCAAGTTTATTCCGTGTTAGATTGTTTCGAAAATTATTTTTTCTCTGCACAACTCATTTCTGTAACGCCTGAAAATAGTAATGGCGACCATATTATTACCAAAGCGTGCTTGTTGCCTTTTGCAGAAAAAATTCAAGGTAAAGAAG
>JBKHVV010000034.1:0-20375 GCA_046569885.1 Bacteroidia bacterium | reverse complement strand
TGATGAAGTGCTTACCGCACTTAAACATCTAAAATACAACAAGCACGAAGTGGTTCTGTTTCATGTTTTAGACCACGCTCACGAAATTGAACTTGAATTTGAAAACCGACCACATATTTTTATTGATAAAGAAACCAACGAAAAAATAAAGGTAAATCCCCATCAAATAAAAGAAGAATATACGCAAAAAGCAGCCGAATTCATCAAACGAATTAAGCAACAATGCTTACAATATCAAATTGATTATGTGGATAGTAATATCGAAAAAGGATACTATCCTATTTTACTTCAATACTTTATCAAACGGCAAAAAATGCTGCGGTAAATTTTCCTTCTTTTGTTTGCATAAAATAAAAAAGTGAGTAGATTTGCATCGCTTTAAATACAAAGCATGTAACAAATTCCTTAAAATTAGCTGTAGTTAATGCCTTTAAGGGTAGGAAATTTGGTCTGGTAGTTCAGTTGGTTAGAATACCTGCCTGTCACGCAGGGGGTCGCGGGTTCGAGTCCCGTCCAGACCGCATTAACAAGACGAAAAGTCTTGTACAACTCTTAAAAACCCTAGATTTCTCTAGGGTTTTTTTGTTTACATTAAAATTGGTTTTACAAACTCCCCTACGTTTTTTTACCCCGAAAGCCACCCCCAAGAGTTTTAGAGGAGAAGATTTTGTAAAATTTTAGGTGCTTTATAATTCACTAAAAAAAAATAGCGAGAAAAGGAACTTGTTTATTTTAGTTTTAAAGCCAGTTTAAATTCCAAACCATATAATCCTACTATTTTTAATTAATAAGCTCTAAAACAAAAGAAAAAGGGACTAAAATCGAATGAAGTTAAATTCTCGACTTAGTGTCGATTTCACAGGCTCAATTTTGGTCATCTCTTATGTTGTCTTCTCAAGTTAGAGTCATTCATTCAGGTATTTGTATTTACTTCTCTTTATATGCACTCTATATGCCATATGTCAACTTGTATTCATTAATAAGGGGATATTTACTTATATTATTACTACTCAATCCTAAATTACCATTAAGCCCGAATCTGGAGTTCATTTATTCTATTGTTCTTGGTTTCAAACAAAAGCTTCTTTCTTTTTTTCATACGATTAAGCACTCGTTCATTTTCTTTAAATATTGGACTATCTAATAATTCTAACTCAGATTTTATATGTTCACTCCTATGATTGGATTTAAGCTCGGACAAAATAATATTTACATAATTCTTAATTCCTCCAACACAATCAACCATCGCTTGAGTTTTTAGAATATTTAAGTTTTTTATTCCCCTGTTACTCACTAGTGTAGAAACATCCACAAAGTTATATTCAGAAAAATTTACACCATTGAATACCTCTCCAAGTCCAAACAAAAGTTTATTCCAATTTTCTATAATTTTATTTGGACTACAAACCTTATTCTTAAAAAGCTGTGGACATTTCGATTTATTTTTAATACCAATCTCAAAGCGTAAACAAAAATTATTTTTATTCAACTTACCACTTAGATGCTCTCTAGATACAGGTTGAGTATAGCCCCTAAAACACTTTTTAATTTTCTTAGTTTTTTCAGACATAATTTGTGTAAACTTATCGTAGAAAATAATTGTGAATGCGTCCCCTCCAAATCTAATCGATTCGTTTCTGTAAAAATACAATACTTCGCGCCCTTTGTAATTAACAAAGCCATTAATGATTCCGTGCATGGGCTGTCTAAATCTCAGATTAAAACCTAGTTCTAATTTAGTAACATTAGCAGTCAACAAATCCTTTTCTAGTATATTAGTTTCATTAGAAAGAATACTTATAGTTTCTTTAAACTGCTCATAAGATAAGTCACGGGTAGTATATTCCCCTAAATACCACTTTCTCATACTTCCGCTTATTTTCAAAAGCGTTACATCTTCATTCTTTAAATACCATTTCTGCAATCTTAATTTTGCTTCACTATTTTTTGGAGATGGAATAAAGTAGATGCTCCTAGTCTTTTTTACAGACTTACCAAAGTTATTAACGTTACCTTGCAAACGAATTTCTAATTTTAAATTGTCAATCATGCTGTTTTGTGTTTTTTAATTAATATTAATTTTTTTGTACCTGACGTACTATTGTATATATAACAGCGAGACCATTTTTCCGTTTAGCAAATTATTAACAAAAAAACACCAAATTATTGTTTTTAAAGCAATTAATATGTTAATAAAATTTTATTACAAAAGAACAAGAAGCCGAATTAGGAGTTTGTCTGCCTCTCTTTATAGAAATCGTTTATTGATTTGCCAGGATTTGCATTTTTCCAAAGCAGAATTTCAGCACTTTGTTCGGGTTTATTTTTTAATTCTCGATTTATTTCCTTTAGCGTTTGTAAACTTTCATAAGTTGTTTCGTAAAGAGCGACTATTAGTTTTAAAAGATGTGCTACAACCAACGTAGGTACAGAAACTCCAATCCAAAAAAGTACAATGACTCCCAAACTATATCCAAGTATAATTTCATCATCATTCATGGAGAGATAAATTACAAATAAAACTCCACCAAGCAGCTCTAAATAAGCTATTAGTTCAACAACAAATACGACTGTTTTTAGTAAAGAAAATTGCTTCATAAGGCACTATTTTAAAAAACTAACTGTTATATATAAGCATTCGCTTTCATAACCCGATGGGCTTTCATTAAATTTGTACTTATAAGAAATCATTTGGGCTTCATGATGTAGGGTTTTATTTTTAGTTGTTGTTAAAGGGTCGTTTATTAGAATTTTTGCCATATCCACCCTTCCTTTTCTATCCACCCACACTTGCACCCTTACATTTCCTGTTTCATTTGTTGGATTAACAACAGTTGGCGCAAAAACTATTACTCTATTTAGGTTTTCTTTACGCTCGTTCACCGAAATGCCAATTCCATCCGCTTTTTTATCATCATCGCTATTTACAAAAACAGATTTTGTCTCAACCTTTTTTTGTTTGGAAGTAGGCGATATTTTTACATTATAATCTTGTTTGCTGCACAACCCATAATCTAGTTCTTGACAACTCGAACTCACGTCACATTGGTCTGAGTCCAAAAACTGCACTTGTAAGTTACACCATTTGCCTTTGTAATTACAATCACCAAGAAATACAGCCAAACCTTCTATTTCACTACTTTCTAAATCTAGTTTTAAAATTGTTTTATAGCCAATACTAGGAAAACTAATCTCTAACGAGTCTAACATTGGAACAAGCACAACAGAATTTTCTTTTTCATTAACAAGCTCGATTTTGTCATATTCAGAAGAAGTGTTTGCCGTCTCTATATCGTCATTATTGGAAGAGTCATCTACATTGCTGGTTGTTTTAAGAAATTTAAGACTAAAGCGATTGTTGTTAATTGTAAAGTAAATAACCGAAATCTCAAACACCCATATATCTTTAATTTTTCGCTTTTCAGCAACAAGGTCAAATCGTTCTTCATCGTTAATAGCCCAAGCGTTTGGGTTGTCAGGCACTTGCTTAACAGAATATCCTCGATTAGATAATTTTACAATCCAATCATTAAAAATAGCTTCATTATTTAAACTCACTTTTGTTACATAGTGGATAATCCCTGTTTCGCTATCTAGCACATTTTGGAGTGTAATTAGATACTTTTCGTTGTTGTAAAACTTCCAATAGTTTAAATCCTCTGTTATTGTTCCCTTTTCTACATTTCTATCGCTCTGTAAGAAAGCCCAATTAAGGTTTTCTAGATAAACAACCCTTTCCTTTATTGGCAAAAAAGAAAAATCTAAAAAATCTATGGCATTAGAAACTTGTCCTAAACTGCTGTAAGAAGAAATAGATAAAAACGCAATAATAAGGTATCTTTTTAAAGTCTTCATTCTCTAAATGTTTTTACGAATTTAATAAAAATAATTCGCATTTATGCGGTTACATAAAATAAGAGGATTTTTCACTTTCGTCATTCGTAATGGCGAAAAAGAAAGACTATACAGAAGAACGGATTATAAAAATCTCTCAAAAGATAAAAGAACTCCGTATTAAAGCTAATTACACGAGTGCCGAAAACTTTGCATACGATAATGAGCTAAACAGGGTACAATATTGGCGGGTAGAGAATGGTGCTAACATAACCCTAAAAACTCTTCTCAAGATTTTAGACATTCATAAAATTACTCTAAGCGACTTCTTCAAAGGAATATAGATTTTCTAGACTATCTACAAATCCAAAATTATTCCTACGAATGTAAACGTTTGCCATATCTGTATCCTTCTGCCCTAACAAATGTGCAATATTGTCTTTACTTACTCCGTGTTCATTATGCAAGGCAGTAGCAAAAGTGTGTCTAGCAACGTGACTACTTAGTTTTTTGTTAATTTTAGTTAGTTTAGCAAGAATTTTTAAATTCCTGTTAAATGCCTGTAAACAAAGGTTTCCAAACAATTTATCTTCGTTATTTTCTTTAGCTTGTCTTACTAAATGTATCATTTTCCTTGCTTCTTTATTAAGAATAACTTTAACAATTTCTTTTGTCTTTTTTTGTTTTAACTCCAAGTAATTTTTTGAAGAAATTAAACTCTCTCCTTCCAATCTTAAATCCCTAATGCTAGCATTTTTTACATCCGAGAACCTTAGCCCAGTATTTAGCATAAATAGAAAAACATTTTTTGTTGTCTCTAAGTGTTTTTTGTTATTATCCGCTACTTTAAATTCTCTTAGAGCTTTAATCTCGTTTAAGTTCAACACATCTTTAGGATTGTTTTTTTCGGTCGTTCTAGGTTTAAATCCATTGTATGGGCTACTTTCTATAATACCATCTAATAACGCTTCTTTAAACAAAACTTTTAAAACCTTATGGTAGTTGTTTGCAGAGCCACTTTGCATTCTTAACTCATTAACTAAAAAGGTGTCGAATTTTTGTACAAATTTTAAATCAACATCCATAAAATTTAGGTTTTTGTACTTTTCTTTTAAAGCAAATTCCTCTAACCTTTTTCTACAAACTAAATCCTTTACAGTAGTAGCACTTTCATTAATTTTTGCTCTTTCTTGCAAAATCTTATCAAAATAAGATAATAAGCAATCGAACCTTTTATCCTCAAAATAATCTACTACCATTTTCATTGTAATGCGTGTACCCGAAGAGAAAACAATTTTCTTAAAGTATGTGTCAAAATCGGCTTTTTTATTTAAAATAATGGAATTTATGTAGCTAGAGTGTTCATCGTCTCCAATCGCCATTTGTTTCTTTTTGTTCCACAAAGACGGTTTAATGTTAATGTTAGAAGAACGACACATCTTGTCCATTCCCTTTAGTCTAACAACATATCTAAGAGTTGTTTCCCCCTTAGAGTTCAGGTCTTTTTCATTTCTCATCTCCACCCTAATTTTAGGCAGGATGTTCACATTTTTTGTTCTCATAATTTTACAATTTTAATTAGCTATGCTTTTATATATAATACCCAGTAGCTACATTTTTGTAACTAATTAATAAATAAAAAATCTTATTTCAAAGACTCAAAACGCTTACTCACAGTTAATTAGTGGATTAAAAAATATTTTTTAACAATAGGATTTTGTTAGTTTAGAGAGTCCGATAAAATTTAGTAACTTCGACAACAGAAAAGCATCAAATCTCAATCTCGTAAAATTGTAAATTTACCCCCAAAAAGACCCCCAAAAAAATTAGAGTATGGCTGTATATACTGGTTTTAATAGTTTTTTTATGTGTAATTTCGAGTCCCGTCCAGACCGCTTAAGTGCTTAACTTTCAAAGCATTTCAATGTAAAAGCCCCACAAAATGGGGCTTTTTCTTTTTCTACGTTTTCATTTGCTCCCCTTTTTAGCCCTTTTCAAGTGGGTTATTCGTGGGACTTTCTTAGTCAAATTTTAGTCCCACGATTTGATTCTAACTTCTTGATTGAATGGGAAAATCTCACATAGAAAAAGGTGTGAAACAAATAATAATCGGATATTGAATCAGAAAAATAAAAAGTAGTGATTATTTGCTCAAAAACTAATGCCCTTTAGCCGCTAGGTAGCGCTCGGCATCTAATGCAGCCATACAGCCAGTTCCTGCTGCAGTAACGGCTTGTCGGTAGGTTTTATCTGCTGCATCACCCGACACAAACACACCTTCTACATTGGTTTTACTTGAACCAGGTATGTTTTTAATATATCCAACTTCATCCATTTCAATAAATGGTTTAAACACATCTGTATTTGGTTTGTGACCAATAGCCACAAAAAAACCGGTACATGGTATTACTTTAGTTTCGCCTGTAGTTCTTTCTTTTACTCTTACACCCGTAACCAAATCGTTTTCTCCTAAAACTTCATCCGTTTCGGTATTGAAAAGAATTTCAATGTTGGGTGTTTTTTTAACACGTTCTTCCATAATTTTTGACGCACGAAATTTATCGCTTCGCACCAACATGGTTACTTTTTTACAAATGTTAGAAAGGTAATGTGCTTCTTCGCAAGCAGAATCTCCTGCTCCTACTATTACTACTTCTTGTCCGCGATAAAAGAAACCATCACAAACGGCACAGGCAGATACGCCACCACCAGCTTTTAAATAATGTTGTTCTGATGGAATATTCAAATATTTAGCAGTGGCTCCGGTTGCTATAATTACCGTATCGGCATGAATTTCTTTGGTTTCATCTACCCATACTTTATGAGAATTTCCTGTAGAAAAATCTACTTTAGTAACCCAACCACTACGCACATCTGTTCCAAAACGCTCTGCTTGTTTTTGCAATTCTACCATCATTTCAGGTCCGGTAATTCCATCCGGATAACCAGGGAAATTTTCTACTTCGTTGGTAGTTGTAAGTTGTCCTCCTGGTTGCATACCTTGATACATCACAGGGTGCATATTAGCTCTTGCTGCATAAATGGCTGCTGTATATCCGGCAGGACCAGAGCCTATAATCAAGCATTTTATTTTTTCGGGTTGTGTACTCATCGTATTCTTTTTTCTTGAAATTTAGAGACGTAAAGTTAGCAAAATTGTTCTGCTTAAAAGATGACTTTTGTCACAAATGATTTTCACTTACAAATAACTGTGTGAAATGATGGTGCATAGCCAATCCAGGCACCTAAAGCAGGTTCATCGCCTTCTATGTTAGTAGGAATTGTTGATGGTGAAGCGAAAGGGCTACCCTCAGTGGCTACTTGGTCTTCAAAAACGGTTAAGTATAAATACGATTTTCTGTCAATGGATGTAAATTTTACAATAACGGTATCACCTACTTCAAAAAATCCAGAAAATGGTTCGTGGTCATCGGGCTTAGCAGAGTTTGGTTCTTCGCCTCTGTAATAGTTAAATTCAAAAGAAATTCCGTTAAAAAATTTATCATCAAAAGCACTGCCAATTGGCGCAATAAAACGATTGTCTTTTTGTGTGCCAATGTGTGATGGGTCTCCATTTATAGGTTCATTATATTTGTTGATACGTTGTGTAAACCATCGGTAGTTGTTGGTTTCTCCTGTTGGGTCTGATAGTTTTGCCCACACAAAACCTAAGGTATCTTCACCTTCAAACACCTCAAACCATGCAGAGTCTAATGGTACTGGTTTTGGAATGGTAGTGGTAGATGTCCATTTTTTGCCTTCATGTTCAATTGAAAGTGTGTAAGATTTTTCATTCTCTCCTATCATGCTTATCGTTGTGTAAACACAGTAGCTTAAGCCAATCAACTCTTCTGTGGAAATTCCTGTTGCCGTAGAAATTCCTTCAATTTGTGCACTTGAAAGGTCAGAAATACACAATTCTATCAGTTGTATTTCTTTATCGCCATTATTGATTTTTACAATGGCATCATGCACAAACAAATTAGCAAACGTTTCGGCATTTATTGGATCAAAATAGCCTACGCTTTTGGTGAGAATGACAACAGGAATTTGACCTGTTTCTATAATGCCTTCTACTACTAATTTTTCTTTATATTCAGGCAATTCAATATCTATTTGCTTTCTACAAGAGAAGGCTATTCCTAAGAACAAGAACAGGATTAAAACATGTTGTTGAAAGTTGAAAGTTGAAGGTTGAAGGTTCATTTTTTAAAATTTAAAATTCCATGTTATAGATGGTAAAATTGGAAACAAGCTAACTTGGAAAGCCGATGTTTGAAAGTTTCCCGCCAATGGATCTCCCGAATTGGTTAAGTAAATAAAATATGGATTGGCTCTGTTGTATAAATTGTAAACGGAAAATACCCACGTTGACTGGACCTTCTTTTTTATTTTTTCTATTTCACCTGTTTCTGCATTTTTCTTTTCCGTGTGTGTTTTTCCGTTTAGTGTTATTGCAAAATCTGCCCTATGATAAGGTATCATTCGGTAGCTGTTTCTATCACCAAATTCTGTGATGAAACGATTTTCATAAATGTAATATGCCACTGGTAAAGTAAGCGTACTTCCTGTTGAGTAAACAAAAACACCACCAACACTTACGCGTTCATTAAAATCGTAGGCAAGAACTATACTCATGTCATGACGCCTATCATATTTCGCAGGAAACCATTCTCCAAGATTGATATCTTCAAATTGTCGTTCTGTTTTTGACCATGTGTAACCAATCCATCCGTTAAATTTCCCGTAGCGTTTTTTCAAAAAGAATTCTGCACCATAAGAATATCCTCTACCAAATGTGAGTTGATTATCTACGTTGTCATTCACATTATCTTCGGGCTGTGCAGCATTTTTGTACTCGATTAAATTTTGCAAATTTTTATAATAAACTTCTACCGATGTTTCGTATTTGTTATCGAAAAAATTTCTGAAATAACCCAAGCTGTATTGTGTTCCTATTTGAGGTTTTACAATCTCCGTACTTGGAAACCATAAATCTGTAGGTAATGAAACTGAAGAAATAGACGATAAATGAATGTATTGATAATTGTGCGTGTATCCAGCTTTAATAGAAGATTTATCAGGCAGCAAATATCTCATTGCTAAACGTGGTTCAACACCAAAATAGGTTTTTATGTTTTCAAATTTTTCATAATTGATGATGGAATCTGTTTCGCCTAAATTATTTTTTACAAAACGCTTAAACGGACCTATGTGCTGAAACATAGACACACGAAGTCCTCCATTGATTTTTAATTGTTCGTTTACATCGTATTCATCCAAAACATAAATGGCAGCTTCATTGGCAAATATTTTCACAATGTCGCCCGTATCAAATTCTGTTTCGCCCGATTTTGCTGTAACGCTGGTTGGTGTAAAGGTGTGAAAAATATAATTGGCACCAAACTTTATGTTATGACGAACACTTGGAAAATAGGTAAAGTCTGTTTTCAAGTTCCAATCTCTAATTCCAGAAAAAAGTTTGAAATCGAACTGTCCTTGAGTGGCTTCAAACGCAAAATTGTAATCGCTAAAAATGGCTGTGGTGTTTAAGAATAATTTATCGCTGAATAAATGATTCCAACGCAAAGATGTAGTTGCATTTCCCCACGGAATTTTGATTTTAAAATCGGCAGCGTTATCATTAAACGTAAACACATCTCTACCAAAATAACCACTTAAATACAAGCGATCTTTGTCGGATAAAATATAGTTGGCTTTGGCATTCAAATCGTAAAAATAATAGCTTGAGCCAGCAAATGCCGAAGTATCACTAATCAAGGGTTTTGTCAACACATCAATATACGTTCTTCTGCCCGAAACGATAAAGCTGCTTTCGTCTTTGATGATGGGTCCTTCTAACGTTAAACGCGATGCTATTAAGCCAATTCCACCTTCACCATGATACGTTTTATTGTTGCCATCTTTCATCGAAATATCAATTACAGATGATAGTCTTCCACCATAGTTGGCGGGCATTCCACCTTTAATTAAATTCACATCTTTCAATGCATCAGCATTAAAAACAGAAAAGAAACCAAACAAATGCGAAGCATTGTAAACCGTGGCTTCGTCTAGTAAAATTAAGTTTTGGTCGGGACCACCACCACGCACGTAAAAGCCCGTGTTACCTTCGCCACCGGATTGCACGCCAGGTAAATATTGTATGGTTTTTAAAATATCTACTTCGCCAAATAAAGCAGGAAGCTTTTTAACTTGAGAAACTTCTAATTGAATCGTACCCATTTCGGTTCCTGTAATGTTTTCGTTGGTGCGCTCAGCTTCTACAACTACTTCTTCCATTACATTAGCTTGTTCTTTTAACTCAACATTAATGCGCAAATCTTTATCAAGTTTTATGGCTGTTTTATAATCGTTGTAGCCAAAAAAACGAACTACTAAATTGTAATCTCCTTTGGGTAAGGTAAGCGAATAAAAACCATATTGATTGGTAGTTGCGCCTTGCATCAACTCTTCAGCAAACACAGAAGCTCCAAGTAAAACTTCTCCATTTGACGCATCTTTTACGTAACCGCTAATAGTAAATTTATTTTGCGCTAATGCAAAATTTGAAACGATGAAAAATAATATAGCTAAAAATTTATTCAACTGTAGTGTTAACGTAAAACGAACAAATTTATTAAGTGTGCAGTTTAAAACAACAAAAAAATGATGAGTGGAGTTTGATGGTGTTTTGTGGTTAATTAGTTTCTCGCCATCACCCACAACACAAATAAACAAGCACTAACGCTTAGTAAAATGTTGGCAATAACAAACAGCCATTCGCTTTGTTTTATGAGTGCTAAGGTTTCGTAACTAAATGTTGAAAAGGTACTAAAGCCACCGCAAAAGCCAATAATCACCAATGCTTTTAAGGTAGAGCTGGCATCTTGAAATTTGTAGGCAAACCATCCTAATACCGCACAACTTATTACATTTGAAACTAAAGTAGCCAAAGGAAATGATGAAGCCCAATAATGCATGGTCAATTTACTGACACCAAAGCGCGCTAAACTTCCTAATCCTCCACCAATAAAAACAACTAACCACATCATAGTCTTATAGTTTAAAGTTGAAAGTTCATAAAGTTAAAAGTTCGTAAAATTAAACGTCAAAATACTAAACACTATCCCCTAAACACCAATCGCCAACCACCATAAAGTAAACAAGCAACAAAAGCACCCACCATAGCACCGCCAATTACATCTAACGGATAGTGCACACCTAAATAAATGCGACTGTAACCAACCATCACGGCAAATATCAACAATAAAATCGTTGCCCATTTTTGTTTGATAAACAACAAAGAACCCGTTGCAAAAGCAAACATATTAGCGGCATGAGATGATACAAAACCATACAAGCCTCCCGAATAGTCATTGATTATTCTTACTTGTTCTTTAATATCATAATTATGCGTAGGTCGGTAGCGTTGAATGGTCATTTTAAATACTTCGTTTGAAATTAAATCGGCTAAACCCACAGATGCAGCAATAATAGCAACAGCAATGAGTGCGTGCTTAATTCCCAATTTGTAAAAAAGTAAAACAGCAACCAAAATATAAAACGGAATAGGAAAACTTTTAGAAGAAATTATCCACATAACATCATCCAAAAAAGGAGAATGTTGCGCATTGATGAACAACAGTAATTGTTGGTCAAGGTGTTCAATATACTCGAAAAATGACATTACTTGTTAAGTTCTCGCCAAATAAGGTCTTTCAGTTCTGTGAGACCTTTTTGTGTAATCGAAGATATAAAAATATATGGAATATCGGGCATGCCTTGCGCAATTAGTTGTTGGATAAGTTCATCATCCAACATATCACTTTTGGTAATGGCTAAAATGCGTTGTTTATCCATCAACTCAGGATTGAATTGCCTTAGTTCGTTGAGTAAAATTTCATATTCTTTGGTGATGTCGTTGGTATCAGCAGGAATCATAAATAACAACAACGAGTTGCGCTCAATGTGTCGAAGAAATCGTAAACCAAGTCCTTTGCCTTCATGTGCACCTTCAATAATTCCAGGGATATCTGCCATTATAAACGACTTATAATCTCTGTAAGAAACGATACCCAAATTAGGCACCAACGTGGTGAATGGATAGTCGGCAATTTCAGGTTTAGCAGCCGATACAGCTGCCAACAATGTAGATTTACCTGCATTTGGAAAGCCCACTAAACCAACATCTGCCAAAAGTTTTAACTCTAAAACTTTCCACTCTTCTTTTCCGGGTTCACCAGGTTGTGCATAGCGTGGTGTTTGGTGTGTAGATGATTTAAAGTGGTCGTTTCCTAAACCACCTCTTCCTCCAGAAACTAAAATTACTTCTTGTCCATCTTCACTTATTTCATATTCTACTTCTCCTGTTTCAGCATTTTTGGCAATAGTTCCGATAGGCACATCTAAAATTACATCTTCGCCCATAGCACCTGTTTTAAGTGCTCCCGCACCATTTTCACCTGGTTTGGCAATAACGTGTTTTCTATATTTAAGATGTAATAAGGTCCAAAGTTGCGCATTACCTCTTAAAATGATGTGTCCACCACGACCGCCATCACCACCATCTGGACCACCTTTTGGGATGAATTTTTCTCTACGAAAGTGCAAAGATCCAGCTCCACCCTTTCCAGAGCGACAACAAATTTTTACGTAATCTACAAAGTTTGAACTACTCATTATATTGCTGCATCAATGGCGTTGTAAAGACGTTCAGAAATTTCATCAATACTTCCTACGCCATTAATTTTTGAAAATTTTTTGCGTGAATTATAGAAATCGGCAACCACAGCCGTTTGCTCATTATAAACGCGGATGCGATTTTGAATTACAGTTTCATCCGTATCATCTGCGCGACCACTGTCTTTACCTCTCAACAACAAACGTTTTACCAATTCATCATTTGAAACGTCTAAAGCCACCATTAATTTTATTTCGGTGTTTTTAGTTTTTAAAAATTTATCCAATGCTTCTGCTTGCGCTATGGTACGCGGAAAACCATCAAAAATAAATCCTTTGGCTTGTGGGTTTTTATCTACTTCGCTTTCGAGTATTTTTATGGTTACTTCATCGGGCACTAATTCGCCTTTATCCATGAAACTTTTAGCCCATTTACCTAGCTCTGTTTCGTTTTTAATGTTGGTTCTAAAAATATCTCCTGTTGAAAGATGTACTAAATTATACTTCTCTGTTAAACGCTCTGCTTGCGTTCCTTTTCCTGCTCCTGGAGGACCAAACAACACTAAATTTATCATGCCTCTTTAAGTTTATAGATGTGTTTTAAATTTCTGCCTAATTGGTCGTAATCTAAGCCATAGCCCACTACAAAGTCATTAGGAATTTTCATAGCCACATAATTAACAGGTAGTTCTTTTTTGTAGGCATCTGGCTTTAAAAGTAAGGTAGCAATGTGTACCTCATGGGCGTTTTTATCTCTCAAATATTTATCTAAATACTCAATAGTATGACCTGTATCTACAATATCTTCAATAACAATTACGGTTTTATTTTTTACCAAACCATCTGCTACGTCTAATGATTGAGAAATGCTCTCTGTTGATGATGTGCCTTGATAGGAAGATACTTTTACAAATTGAATTTCGCAAGGAAAACTCATGTGCTTCATTAACTCGGCAGCGAACATAAAGCTACCATTGAGCACCGCTAAAAATAAAGGATTTTTATCAGAAAAATCATTCTTTAGTTGTTCTGCTAGTTCAGTTATGTTTTTAATGATTTCTTCTTCAGAAATAAACTTAGTGAACGTCTTGTCGTGAAGGGTTACTTCTTGCATCTTAATTCCAACTTAAGGCGCAAAAGTACAAATATTATAGTGATTATGGCACTACTATAAAAGGAATGCTTGTAACAGACTCTTCTGAAGATATATTTACAACATAATGAGCTGGGACTATCTCAATAGGAAGCTTAAGTTCATTTTGACCCTTTTCTAACACTAGCTCTGATGAAAATATACTTCTTCCAGTAATATCAAATATGGAAACCATTGCAGAACTTCTCTCATCAGAGGTAATATAAATTGACTGGTGTTGAGTTGAAGGATTGGGATATAGAACAACTTTTCCGTTTTCAATGAAAATATGCTTAGAGTCAGAAAAATAATACTCTTCCGAACCAATTTCTTCTACAATTCTGTAGTAGTTATCTCCTTTTGAAGGATTATAATCTGTAAATTGAATGATAGAAGCCGACCTGCTGCTTGTAAAATATATTCTATCCCAATTTTCGTTATCGGTTGATCGTTCTATATGATAGAATTTTACATCTCTATCAGACTTAGTCCAAGAAACTAAAACAGACTTTTGTGCATTTTTTGAAAGGCTCAACTCAACATTGGATTTATATAAAGGCGAAGCTGTGCAAATACTTATAGTTCCAGCACAATTATCTGCCATGGGCATACCCGTAGAACTACCATTTACGCACCAATTAAGAAGCGTATCAACCGAAGCGAAATTATTTAAATTTCCTGAGCTGGCATACAAAGCGCCATCTCCATTTATAATTCCAGTAGGATTTCCTGAAGAGCCATTAAAAATATTACCCCCTGTTGACTCTATGCAGCAGGTGGAGCACAAGTTAGTTGTTCCATAATTCTGAAAATTACCTGCTGTTTTTATTTGTGTTCCATTAGTTGTGTTTAGCTCACCTCTAGGAGCTTCAATTGTAAAATTACCTACTGTAATTTCAAACCAACAACCATCCAAATTTACGGTACCATATACGGATGAATTATTAACAAAAGAAATACTTACACCAACAGCAGTAAAACTATATCCTGCATTAATTAATAATCTGTCCAAGTGTACTTGCCCTTCGGTATATAAATTTCCAGATCTTAAGTAAAGTCTTCCCTAGCCTGTTAGACTTCCAGAAGAACTTATTGAAATAAGAGAATTATTTCTGACATCCAAGTTGCAATTCAAATTTATGTCGTGATTAATATAAATGTTATGAGTACCATCAGAAACACATGTTGGTGCACAACCACAAGGTGTTACGCCATCTGTTGACCATACGGTTGTAGTATTAGTAAAGTCTCCATTGGTAAGTGTGTAGTAATCTGTTGCATTAAGTTTTGTTGAGGTTATCAAACCTGAAAAAACTAATAAGAGAGATAAGTAAGTTTTCATAAAACGGGGTTTTTAGTATTAGTAATGTAGCTTTCCCCTCTAAAATCAATCTGAATTTGACTACAAAAGAACTCTTCTTTGAATGTTTCTACGTTAAAAAAATATTATGGTTGCATTATAATTAATTTATTTTAATCTGATTATTATATCTTTGAAACATCATGCAACAAAATGTCTTGCTCACAGCTATCGAATATTTAAAAGGCGTTGGTACTAAACGGGCAGAACTGTTAAAGAAAGAAGCAAATATTTTTCGCTATGAAGACCTACTTAGTTACTTTCCCTTTCGCTACGTTGATAAAAGTAAGTTTTATACCATTTCCGAGATTGACGATGAATTGACTTACGTTCAGCTAAAAGCAAAAATTATTTCGATAAACGAAATTGGCGCAGGACGAAAAAAACGTCTCTCCGTAAAAGTTGAAGACGACACCAGCGAAATAGAGTTGGTGTGGTTTAAAGGTATAAAATGGCTAAAACCCAATCTTCATGTAGGGCAAACTTTCATTGTGTTTGGTAAACCTGCTCGCTTTGGTAAAGGTTGGAACATTGCCCATCCAGAAATTGAAATCTTTGAACCGTCAAAGCCTTTTGGTGGTAAGTTTCAACCGGTATATCACACTACTGAAAAACTCTCAAATGTAGGATTAAATAGTAGAGGAATTGAAAAAACAGTTGCGCAATTGTTGCCTCTTGTGTTGCCCTCTTTAGAAAATATTTTATCTGATGAAATTAGCAACGACTACAAATTGCTTTCACTAAAACAAGCGTATCAATCCATTCATGCACCAAAAAATTTAGAGGATGCTCAAAAAGCACTATTTACCTTAAAGTTTCAAGAACTGTATTTTTTACAATTGCGCTTACTCAAGCAAAAACATTTACTTGAACGAAAAATAAAAGGACACGTATTTGAAAACGTAGGTCAAATATTTAATGATTTTTACAACAACTATTTGCCTTTTGAACTAACCTCTGCACAAAAACGCGTCATCAAAGAAATACGTAAGGATTTGGCTTCGGGCAGACAAATGAATCGCCTATTACAAGGAGATGTAGGTAGTGGTAAAACCTTAGTAGCACTTATTTGTGCGCTAATTGCGGCTGACAACAATTATCAAACGTGCATTATGGCTCCTACAGAAATTTTAGCACAGCAACACTTCCAAACCATTTCTGAACTTTTAAAAGAAATGAGCATTAACGTGCAACTACTTACCGGCTCTACAAAACAAAAAGAGCGCAACGATATTCATGAGAATTTACTAAGTGGAAAAACACACATCATTATTGGAACGCATGCCTTACTAGAAGAAAAAGTGCAATTCAATAATTTAGGTTTGGCCATTGTTGACGAACAACATCGTTTTGGAGTAGCACAACGTGCCAAATTATGGAGTAAAAATGACATTCCACCACACATGCTCATTATGACCGCAACACCAATTCCTCGTACGTTAGCCATGACCTTTTATGGAGATTTGGATACCTCAACCATTGATGAATTACCACCTGGTAGAAAATCCGTAAAAACGATTCACCAATACGATTCATCGCGATTGAAAGTATTTGGTTTTTTGGAGAAAGAAATTGAAAAAGGCAGACAAGTATATATTGTTTATCCACTTATCGAAGAATCGGAAAAACTCAATTACAAAGACCTTACCGATGGATTTGAAAGCATTTCTAGAAGATTTCCTTTGCCAAACTATCGCGTAGGGATTGTTCACGGACGTATGAAACCCGAAGAAAAAGACTACGAGATGAAACAATTTACCGAAGGAAAAACTCATATTTTAGTGTCAACTACTGTAATTGAAGTTGGTGTAAATGTTCCCAATGCTTCTGTAATGGTAATTGAAAGTGCCGAAAAATTTGGGCTTTCACAATTACACCAATTGCGAGGACGTGTAGGCAGAGGCGCAGAACAATCGTATTGCATTTTGATGACAGATGTAAAACTAACCGCTGATGCACGCAAACGCTTAGAAACAATGGTTCGTACCAACGATGGCTTTGAAATTTCGGAAGTAGATTTAAAGTTGCGCGGACCAGGCGACATTATGGGCACACGACAAAGCGGTGAGCTAGGTTTAAAATTAGCCGACTTAGCCAAAGACAGTCAAATAGTAAGCATTTCTCGCCAAGCAGCCGAAAAAACCCTGAAAGAAGACAGCGACCTCAACCTCCCCAAAAACCAAAGCATACGGCAAGAGCTCATCAAACAAATGAAACGTTCTCCGAATTGGAGTAGAGTTTCTTAAAAACTTGCTTAGCTAAGCAATCCCTCTGTAAATTTAGCGTGAAAATTGTACCTTTGAAAAAAATTACACACAAATGCTGCTATTTATGGGTTTGAGTTTTGGAGAGATACTGGTTATAGTTCTCTTCATCTTGTTGTTTTTTGGCGCAGACAGCATTCCTAAAATCGCCAGAGGAATGGGAAGGGCGATGCGTCAAATAAAAGACGCCACACAAGAAGTACAAGACGAGATAAAAAAATCCGCAAACATTTCAGACGACATAAAAAAAACAACATCTCCTTTCACTGATGAAATAAAAAAAATCGAGAACGACATTAAAAAGAATCTTCAAGAGTGATGCTCGTAAACTTCTTAATACTTATTGCGGGTTTAGCTATTCTTGTTGGCGGTGCAGAGTTTTTAGTGAGAGGTTCTGTAGACTTAGCCAAAGGCTTTAAAGTTTCTCCTTTAGTGATAGGTATGACCATTGTTGCCTTTGGCACTTCTATGCCCGAACTTATCGTAAGTGTAAAAGCCGCAATAGCAGGTTCATCTGATATTGCTATAGGAAATGTTGTCGGTTCCAACATTGCCAATTTAGCGTTAATTTTGGGTATTACCGCCCTTATCTTTCCTATTGCCATAGATAAGCAATCTATCAATGTAGATTGGCCCATGATGGTATTTGCATCAGGGTTATTTTATTTTTTTATGCTGGATGGAAATATTGAACGTTGGGAAGGAGTTATTTTACTTCTGGCGCTCATCTCTTTTACCGTTTGGCTGATTGGCAATTCTAAAAAGAAAAATAAAGATGCAGCAAATGATGAAACAAAGGTAAAAACAAACACTCTAAAAGCCACGTCATTTGTCGTGGTTGGACTTATTGGTTTATACTTTGGCGCAGAATGGTTTGTATTAAGTTCGGTAAATATTGCCGAAATACTTGGTATGAGTCAACACATCATTGGTGTAACGGTGGTAGCGTTTGGCACCTCTGTTCCAGAATTAGTTACCTCTGCTGTGGCTGCTTTCAGAAAGCAAGACGACATTTCGATTGGTAATCTTATTGGCTCAAACATCTTCAACATTCTTGGTGTAATTGGTTTATCGGGAATTATCAATCCAATGTCGGTTTCAGACTTGGTTCTCAACTTTGATATTTTTTGGGTAATTGGTATTGCGTTGGTGCTTTTTCCACTCATGCGTTTCGGACAAAAAATTACGCGTACCAAAGGAATTTTTCTTTTACTAATATACGTGGTATATGTTGTTTTACTTTTAATTTAATAAATTCGCAAACCGATTCGGGATGTAGCTCAGGTGGTAGAGTGCACGTCTGGGGGGCGTGAGGTCGCTGGTTCGAGTCCAGTCATCCCGACTTAACAAGACGATTTGCTTTGTTTGCAGACAAGTTTGTTTTTTTGCAGGGCGATTTATAGTCTTTTCCAAATACCATTTCCACCAAAAATCCCTATCTTCAAACCCACAATTCATCTTTCATTATGACATCAGGAATTCACGATAAAAAATTATTCTTATTAGATGCGTTTGCGTTGATATACCGCGCGCATTTTGCCTTTGCTAAAAATCCACGTTACAACTCCAAAGGGCTAAATACAAGTGCTATTTTAGGTTTTACGAATACGTTGTTAGAAGTGCTTCAAAAAGAAAAACCATCACACATTGCTGTTGTGTTTGATGCACCTGTGCAGACTTTGCGAGAAATTGATTACACGGCTTACAAAGCCAATCGTGAAGAAATGCCGGAAGATATTCGCTTGGCGATTCCTTACATCAAACAAGTGATAGAAGGGTTTAACATACCGATGCTTTTGGCAGATGGTTACGAAGCCGATGATGTGATTGGTACGCTAGCAAAAAAAGCCGAACAAGAAGGGTTTATTACGTATATGATGACGCCCGACAAAGATTTTGGTCAGTTGGTGAGCGAAAACATTTTGATTTACAAACCCGGTAGAGGTGGCGACCCAGCTCAAATATTAGGCGTAAAAGAAGTGTGCGAAAAATTTGAAGTATCGCATCCATCGCAAGTCATTGAGATTTTAGGACTGTGGGGCGATGCGGTAGATAACATTCCTGGTATTCCGGGCATTGGCGAAAAAACAGCCAAAATACTCATCAAAAAATATGGCACGGTAGAAAATTTAATTGCCAATGCTCATGAGTTGAAAGGTAAGCAACAAGAAAACGTTATCAATTTTGCTGAGCAAGGTTTGCTGTCGAAACAACTCGCTACAATTTTGTTAGATGCACCTGTGGAATTTGACCCAGAATCGTTGAAGTTAGATGCTCCCAACAAAGAATTACTTACCAATTTATTTAGCGAATTGGAATTTAGAACCATGGCAAAACGTCTGTTTGGCGAAGAGGTAACGCTAAAGCAACAAGTTACTACAAGCACCAATACATCTGGCGGTCAAATGGATTTATTTGGAAAAGTAGAAAATCAGAATGAAAATGAGAATGAGAGCGAACAAACAGCGCCAGAGTTGGTAGAATTAAAAACCATTGAAAACACGCCTCATAATTATCAATTAATTGACACCAAAGAAAAACGTGCGCAGTTATTACAAACTTTATTGGCAACAAAAGAAGTAGCGTTTGACACCGAAACCACTGGCTTAGACCAACACGAAGTGGACTTAGTAGGTATGAGTTTTTCGTGCAATGAAGGCGAAGGATATTATGTAAATGTTCCTCAAAATTTTGAAGAGGCAAAAGCTATTGTAGAAGAATTTAAACCATTGTTTGACAATACATCTATCGTTAAAATTGCACATAATTTTAAATACGATTATGCCGTGTTAAACAGATATGGTGTGGATATCAGCGCGCCTTTCACCGACACGATGATAATGCATTATTTGCTACAACCCGATATGAAGCATGGCATGGATTTTTTATCGGAAACCTACTTGCAGTATCAGCCCGTTTCCATAGAAACGCTGATTGGCAAAAAAGGAAAAAATCAATTAAGCATGGTTGATTTAGAACCCCAACGCATTAGCGACTACGCTGCAGAAGATGCCGATGTTACGTTGCAGTTGTACAATGTGTTTTTGAAAGATATTGAGCAACAAACTACGCTTAAACATTTATTAAATGATATTGAATTGCC
>JBKHVV010000033.1:0-20714 GCA_046569885.1 Bacteroidia bacterium | reverse complement strand
GGAGTAGTGCCAAATGTTGGGCCTTGCATAGGGTCAGAGGTGCCTTCGCCCACTTGCTCAATAATTGATTTTACAAAGAAAATCGTGTCGGTTGTTTCTTCGCCTTGCTCATTCGTGATTTTTGCTACATCATAAACATTACCATACTTAGCAAGTGTACTATCAATAATTTTTTTCGCTCCTTGAGTCGTTTCATTCGTTACGTTTATAGATGTTCCAATAGGATGCTCAATAAACACGTTGACGTAGTTAGGTTGATTTTCTGGGAAGAATAAAGTTTTTGGAGGAAATATTCCAATAAGTACAAACGACAACAACAACAATCCAATAGTTGAAAGTAAAATTTTTCGTGGATTTTTTCCTTTCATGGCGAACGTCAAAAATTTGAAATAAAAATTTTCTAACATAGGCAATGATTTACTTTGAAACTTAGCTGTTGCAGGAGAAAACACGTAAAGATTTATCACCGCTAACAAACCAAAAACAATCAATAAATTTCCCAACACAAAAGACTTCGCGATGAGCAGAAGCAAGCCAAGTCCAATCATGCTTATGGCAATAATATTTAATCGTTTTTTATTTGGTGTTTCCTCTTTTACTTTCATGTACAAAGCCGTAAGCACGGGGTTTATAACCAATGCTACAAACAACGATGAGCCCAAAACAATGATTAATGTAATAGGTAAATACTGCATAAATTCACCCATAATACCAGGCCACATAGCCAATGGCACAAACGCAGCCAGCGTAGTTGCCGTTGAAGAAATAATTGGCCACGCCACTTCACCCACACCTTTTTTAGATGCTTCAAAAGCATTCATACCTTCTTCGTCCATTAGTCGGTAAATGTTTTCTACCACTACAATTCCGTTATCTACTAACATTCCCAGCGCTAACACAAGCGAGAACAATACCATTACGTTGAGCGTTACGCCAGCCGCACCCAACAACATAAACGACATAAACATCGACAGCGGAATGGCAACACCAACAAACAACGCATTGCGTAAACCCAAGAAAAATAAAAGAATTAACACAACGAGTATAACACCAAAAATGATGGAGTTTTCTAAGTTACTTACTTGGTCTTTTATTTGAACAGATTGGTCGTTGGTAAGTGTAAGTTGAATGTTGCTCGGGATGTCATTTTTCTTAGCGTCTGCAACAACCGCTTTTATTTTTTCTATTGCTTCAATCAAGTTTTCACCCGAACGTTTTTTTACATCAAGCATCACCACAGGTTGGTTAAATTGGCGCGCATAGCTTGTAATATCCGCATCTGTAAAAAATACATCCGCTACTTCGTGCAGATAAACCAAGTTAAAATCTTCATCTTTTACGATGAGATTTTTGATTTCTTGCCAATCTACAAATTCGCCCTCAACACGGAGTGAGCGCTCTGTATTGTCCGAAGAAATTTCACCACCAGACATGGTCATGTTTTCTGAACGAATGGCATTTTCTATATCGCCAAACGTTACACTTTTCGCTTCCGCATCGTGTTTACGAATGCGCACACTTACTTCTTTTTCTTGCACACCACGCACACTCACTTCGGATACTTCCGATACATTTTCAATTTTATCGGCTAAATCTTCTGCATATTTTTTTAATGTTTCCACTGGATAATCTCCAGAAAGATTGATGTTAAGCACGGGCATTTGTGCGAAATCCATCTCAAAAATGTTTGGATCGGCAGGTAAATCTTGAGGAAAATCTTTATCGCCACGTGCTTTGTCAACGGCATCTTTTACTTTTCTCAAACCCTCTGTGGGCGTAACTTTGAAATCAAATTTTACACGAATGGATGAATACCCATGAATGGTCGTTGAAGTAATTTCATCAATGTCTTTTATCGTATTAATTTCTTTTTCGAGTGGACGTGTAATTTTATCTTCAATAAATTCTGGCGAACTACCTGGGTAGGCAACACCAACATATATTTCAGGAATTTGAATTTCAGGAAAACTTTCGCGCGGCATGGAGGTGTAAAATCCAAGACCTGCAATGATGATGATGGCAATGGACAAAAACACCGTTTTACGGTTGTTTACCGATGCGGTAGATAATCCGAATTCTTTATAGTTTGTGTTAGATTTACTCATGATGTGTGTGCTAAAAAGAATTAATTTTCAATGCTCACTTTTTCGTTGTTTACCAATTTTCTGGCACCTTTTATTACCACTTTGTTGTTTACCGCAACACCGCTTTTTACTTCTGTAAATCCGTTGTATGTTTGACCTACGTTTATAAGTGTTTTCAAGGCCGAACCATCGTTGTTTATCACAAAAACAAACGAATTTCCTTTGCTGTCTTCCAATACAGATTCTGTTGGAACCATTAACGCAGACGTATCTACATAATCGCGAATTTTTAGCACCGCCATTAGGTTTGGAATGTATTTATCTTTGGAAGGAATGTTTACTTCTACATCAATCGTTCTGTTAGCAGGATTAATGAACTTGCCCATTCTAGTGATGTTGGTAGCTTTTATGGTATCGTCAATCGCGGGGAAGATAACATCTACTTTAGAATTTATTTGCGTTGATTTTAGATACACTTCCGAAACATCTGCCACTACTTTTAATTTATCTAAACTGATTAGACGCACAATAGGCATGGCGGGGTTTGCAATTTCTCCTACCACAGGAAAAATTTCTTCAACATAACCCGTAAATGGTGCTTTCAAAACGTATTTACCTTGTTGTGTAGATAGCGTTTGTTTGGTTTGTTTTAACGATTCATAATTGGCTTGCGCTTGCTTTAGTTGAAGCTCTGTGCCTACGCCTTGGTTGTACAGGGTTTGTTGTTTTTCGTAAAGATATTTTGCCAATTCTAAATTTTTCTCCAACTCTTGAATGTTAGAGCTAATCACAGATTGGTCGATGATGGCGATGACAGCACCTTCAGAAATCACTTGGCCTTCTTTAACATTTAGCGCCACAATTTTCCCAGGAACTTCAGGTGTTAACAGCGTGTTGTTGTCTGACTCTAACGTACCTTGCGTTTCGTAGTAATGTTCAAACAAACCTTGTGTTACCAAAGCGATTTCTACTTTTGGTAATGACGTTGAATCAATAGAGGAAGCTAAATTATTGTCGTCTTCTTTTACAGATGTTGAACCGCAAGAAGAAAGTAAAATTGAAAAAATGGGAAGTGTGTAGATGAGGGTTTTCATGTTTATTTGTTGAGTAAATAGTTAAGTTCTAATTTGGCATTTATTAATTTGTAAGCGGCATTCACATAGTTTGCTTGAGCGGTTAAATACTGCGTTTGCGCTTGAGATAATTCGATGCTCGACACCATGCGCTCTTGAAATTTTATATTCATGTTGCGCATAATTTTTTCGGTTACAGCTACATTTTGTTGCTCGTTTTCGAGGGTTGTTAATGCCAATTCAAAATTCGACACTATTTGCTGGTATTGAATTTTAAGTCCATTGTCTAATTGATGTAAAGAATTTTCTAATTTTTTAACTTCTAATTTTGATTGATTGATTTTTGACAAACGCATACCACTACTAAAAATCGGAATGGTTAAACGTAAGCCCCAAAATGTAGATGGATACCACGGTTGACCACTTTCAAAAAACGAAAAATCGTTACGCATGGCTTGTTGCTGATGCGTTATAAAACCTGCTAACGAAGGCATGGCAAATGCTTTTTCGTTTTTCACATTTAGTCGAGATAGAATAAGCTGTTGCTCTACCAGTTGATAGTTGATGTTAGCGCTGCTGTTAAAATTATTTTGTGCTAAAACTTTGGCATCTGCAATAAAATAATCTAACGATTGATTGACTTCTATGCTATCTGTAAGCTCTAAACCCATTTCTAGTTTTAGCAGATTTTTAGCAACTTCTATCTGATTTTTTATGGATGTTAAATTGTTTTTTACTGAGCGAAGCGTAATGCTTAATTGGTCGGCATCGGTTTGTTCAAGCAAACCTGCATCGGCAATTTTTTTAGTAGAGGCATAAATCTTTTCCAACTCTACATATGATGCCTCTAGAGTTTTTAAAGTAGCTTGTGTAACTACAATGGTGTAGTAGGCTTGAGCAACAGATTTTTTTGCATCCAACTCACTTTTTTTGATAGACTTTTTATACAAATCACTCACTGCGCGAGAGGCTTGCAAACCTACAAAATATCTGCCATCGAAAATAAGTTGCGTAAGCGTAATGTTGCCCATTATATTATAATCTGTACCAAACTGAATACCGATTAATTCGCCTTCTGGAGCCATTGGATTAAAGGCATTCGCAGGCAACACCGTTGTTGGTAATTCTAAGAAATTTTGAAACCCACCTTCGGCATTTATTTGTGGCAAACCGATAGCGGTTGTTTCCCAAATTTTTTGTTTGGCAATGTCTAAATCTAAGCGTGCATTTTTTATCGCGTTGTTGTTTTCAAGCGCCATGCTTTGGGCTTCTTCAAGCGTTAGGGCTTTTTGTGCGGTAACGGTTATGGTTAAGAACGTAAAGCACGTTAAAAGTAATTTGGTCATAAATGATTTAAAATATGTTTAGTGTTTCTTTTTTGAGTTTGTTTTTCATGTATTTCACGCCTTTTTCGTTGGCAACACCGCGTATGTGGTACTTCATCATTTCGTTGTAAGCCTCTACAAACGATATTTCACCAGGAGGAAAAATATCGGGATTAAATAAGGCATCAATTTTATGAATGTACAAGCGCGCAATAACTTTTGGGTTAAAGTTGTCTCGGTATAGGTTTTCTTTGATTCCTCTTTTGAGGTTGTTTTCAATAAATTTTAAAATGATGTTGGTACGGTGCTCATTAAATATTTTCCATGCTTCAGGATAATATTTGTTTAAATCGAAGTGCACGGAAGGGTGAATGCTTTGTAGTTTTTGACTAATATGTTTGGAGAGTTCA
This sequence comes from Bacteroidia bacterium, assembly GCA_046569885.1. Lineage (GTDB taxonomy): Bacteria > Bacteroidota > Bacteroidia > Flavobacteriales_D > Parvicellaceae > JBKHVV01. Next base: position 15,822 of record JBKHVV010000033.1, on the reverse strand, counting down.
ATAATTTCATCAATAGCGTTTTTGGTATTCAAGGCGATATCATCTACCATGCACGATTCGGTGGTGCACTGAAAGGTCATTACTTTGTTTACCAAATCGTTTTTGTCTTTTACAAATTTGTAGAGTGTTTTCTTAGACATTCCCAACTCACGCGCCATGTCATCCATAGAAATGGCTTTAACGCCACAGCGCATAAATACTGATAAAACTTTAGAGACAATATCTAACTCTTTTTCATTCACGGGGCAAATGTAAATGAAAATTACACACAGGAAACAAAAAAGAGTAAAAAATGTTTCCTTTGGATATGAGAAAAGAATAAAGAAAAATGGATGTAACTGGCAAAATAGTGTACAACGTACAACGTACAACGTACAATGTACAACGTACAGTGAAAAGTTGGATATTAGTCATTTAAGTAAGGGTGTTTATTATTTGAAGGTAAGTTTTGAAAATGGAAGTGTAAATTATACAAAGGTTGTAAAACAATAAGCTCTATATCATCGTTTGTTTTAGTAAATCATAGCATATTTTTCCTATTTTTGGTCTCTTAAACCAAGGAGAAGTATGAACAAAAAAAGGCAAGAGGCGTTAGATTATCACTCATCAGATAGACCTGGGAAAATTGAAGTTGTTCCCACAAAACCTTATAGCTCTCAAAGAGATTTATCTTTAGCATATTCGCCTGGTGTAGCCGAGCCATGCTTGGAAATTGAAAAAAACCTCGAAGATGTATATAAGTACACCGCTAAAGGAAATTTAGTGGCGGTGATTTCTAACGGAACAGCCGTTTTAGGTTTGGGAGATATCGGACCAGAAGCATCGAAACCCGTAATGGAAGGTAAAGGCGTCTTATTTAAAATATTTGCCGATATTGATGTGTTTGATATAGAAATTGATGCCAAAGACCCAGAAAAATTTATACAAACAGTAAAAGCCATTTCGCCCACCTTTGGCGGAATAAACTTAGAGGACATAAAAGCTCCCGAATGTTTTGAAATTGAGCGCAGACTAAAGGAAGAGTTGAACATCCCAATAATGCACGATGACCAACACGGCACGGCAATTATTTCTGCAGCCGCCTTGCTCAACGCATTAGAATTGGCAAAAAAGAAAATTCACAAGGTGAAAATTGTGATAAATGGAGCTGGTGCTGCGGCTATTTCGTGTTCAAAACTATACCTTTCGTTAGGAGCTAAAAAAGAAAACATTTGGATGTTTGATAGTAAAGGACTTTTAACTAACGATAGAACAGACTTATCTTTTGAGAAAATTGAGTTTACCCAAAAATCAAAAGATTTAACACTTGAGCAAGCTATGAAAGGTTCAGATGTTTTTTTAGGACTATCAAAAGGAGATATTGTCTCTAAAGAAATGGTAAAAAGCATGGCAAAAAACCCTATTGTATTCGCCTTAGCCAATCCCGACCCAGAAATTTCTTACAAAGATGCGATGTCTGTTCGTGAAGATATCATCATGGCAACAGGACGCTCGGATAATCCAAATCAAGTAAATAATGTGCTTGGTTTTCCATATATTTTTAGAGGAGCATTGGATGTGCGTGCTAAGTGTATAAACGAAGAAATGAAGCTGGCAGCCGTTTATGCCATAGCTACATTAGCTAAAGAAACCGTGCCAGAAGAGGTAAACCAAGCCTATGGCGAAACAAATATCGTTTTTGGAAGAGATCAATTTATTCCAAAACCGCTCGACCCAAGATTAATTACCCACGTTTCGCCTGCTGTAGCTAAAGCTGCTATGGATTCTGGCGTTGCGCAACATCCCATTAAAGATTGGGAAGCTTATAAAGAACAACTATCCGCTCGTTTAGGACGAGACAATAAACTCATAAAAAACATAGTTCAAAAGGTAAAATCTTCTAAAAAGCGCATTGTATTTGCCGAGGCAGACCACTACAAAATTTTAAAAGCTGCTCAAATCGTATTAGAAGAAGAAATAGCTCAGCCCATTTTGCTTGGTAATGCAGATAAAATAAGAGAAAAAGCAATAGAATATGGGTTAGAAATTGAAGGATGTGAAATTATAGACCCTAGAACATTAAAAGAAAAAGGACGCAGAGAACGGTATGCAAAAATTTTATTTGATAAGCGCAAAAGAAGAGGTATTTCCTGGTTTGAAGCTCAAAAACTGATAAGTGAACGTAATTATTTTGGTGCCGCCATGGTGGAAACAGGCGAAGCAGACGGAATGATTTCTGGTTTAACAAGAAACTACCCAGCTACCATAAAACCTGCCCTTCACATGATTGGAGTAGAAGAAGGCGTAAACAAAATTGCAGGAATGTACGTCATGCAAACACAAGATGGGCCATTCTTTTTTGCAGACACTACCGTAAATGTAAACCCATCTGCACAAGATTTGGTGGACATAACCGTTTTGGTAAATAGAGCCGTAAAACGATTCAAAATAAGCCCAAGAATAGCCCTTCTTTCATATTCCAACTTTGGTTCTTCAGAAGGAGAGGATGTTATTAAGATGCGTGAAGCTGTAAAAATTCTACATAAAAATCATCCGAGCATTGTTGTGGATGGTGAAGTACAGGCAAACATTGCGTTGAATAAAAACTTAATGAAAGAACTTTTTCCATTTTCCGAATTAGCCAACAAAACCACCAATACCCTTATTTTTCCTAACCTTTCTTCAGGAAATATTGCTTACAAATTGATGCAAGAAATGGGTCATGCAGAGGCAATAGGTCCAATTTTGTTAGGGATGAAAAAACCTGTGCACGTGCTTCAAATGGGTAGTTCTGTTAGAGAAATTGTAAATATGGTAGCTATTACTGCCTTTGATGTTCAAAGAAAATAATTGATATGATAGAATTTATACAAGGCAATATAGCAGAAATTTCGCCCGCAACTGTGGTGGTAGAAACCAATGGTGTTGGCTATTTGATGCATATTTCATTAAATAGTTACGAAAAGCTTCAAGGACAAAAACAAACCAAAGTTTTTATTCATGAAATCATAAGAGAAGACACTTACGAGCTTTATGGCTTTTTTGACAAAACAGAACGCAATTTATTTAGAGATTTAATCTCTGTTTCGGGTGTTGGCGCAAATACCGCGCGCTTATTGTTATCATCACTTTCGCCAAGTAGCGTTGTTAGTGCCATTGTTAATGCAGACGTGGCTTTGCTCAAGTCTGTAAAAGGTTTGGGCGAAAAAACAGCACAAAGAATTATTGTTGACCTAAAAAACAAGATAAATAAATCAGGCTCTATATCGTTTGAATTTTCTTCCCAAAAAGACAATACAATTAGAAACGAAGCGTTATCAGCACTGCAAGTTTTGGGTTTTGATAGACTCAAGGCAGATAAAGTGTTGGAAAAAATCGTAGCTTCGAATCCACAAATTGGGTTGGACGAACTAACCAAAACCGCGCTGAAGAATATGTAGAGACGTTTACTTTGTCAACATCTAGAAAATACGTAATTAAAGGCGTTACAGCTTGTTCACTAACTGCCTTGGCATGGTTTTCCTTTGCCAAGACCAACCCTCGTTCTGCCTATTTAAAACCACTTATTGAAGAAGAAAATACAGTTGAAGTTGACTCTCCCGAAACGGAACTCGTTTATCCAATTACCGACCCGAACGATCCAACACAAAAACCAGCAGGATTAATAAATCTGAACGATCCCTTAAATGTAAAATCGGAAGTTTATTACGATCCTATTACAGGTAAATATATTTTTAGACAAACGCTTGGAGATTCGTTAAATTATAGAAATCCGTCTTACATGACGGCAGAAGAATATAGAAATTGGCAATTAGATCAATCCATTCGTGATTATTGGAATAAAAAAGCAGCAGAGCAAACGTCACAAACCACTGCTCAAACACCTGTTTTAAATGTTGGTGGTGGAAAATTCAGAGACATTTTTGGCAGTAACGTTATTGATATTCGTCCCAATGGTTCTGCCGAGTTGAAGTTTGGCGTAAAATCATCGTTTACGGCAAATCCTGCTATTCCTGAGCGCCAACGAAGAATTACCACGTTTGATTTTGACGAACAAATACAAGTAAACGTAGCAGGTTTTGTGGGTGATAAATTGCGTACGCAAATATCCTACAATACCCAATCTACCTTCAATTTCGAAAATCAAGTAAAGTTAGAATATACTGGCGATGAAGACCAAATCATCCAATCAATAGAAGCGGGTAACGTAAGTTTACCCTTAAATAGTTCGCTAATTACAGGAAGTCAAACCTTATTTGGCGTTAAAACTGCTTTAAAATTTGGACGAGCAACAGTTACTTCTATTTTCTCGCAACAACAAGGTGAACGCAAAGAAATTGAAGTTGCTGGAGGAGCTCAACTTACACAATACGAAATTACCGCAGATAGTTATGAGGCAAACAAGCACTATTATGTCAATTTATATCATTTTGACAATTATGATAATGCTATGCAAACGCTTCCGATTGTTCGTTCGGGTGTGCAAATAACGCGTATAGAGGTGTGGATTACCAACAGAAATGCACAAACCGAAAACACGAGAAACATTTTAGCATTTACAGATTTGGGCGAAGCAAAAAAAGCAAATCTTCAAAAGCAAAATTTTTACGGACCAATCAACATCAATTATGGTGTAATTGGAGATTCTATTCCAACCAATAATTCTAACCGATTGTACGATTATTTGAAGAACAGTCCGAGAATTAGAGCATTCAGCACTGCTACTCAAGAGTTAGACAATTCACCTTATGGGCAAATGATTCAAGCCATAGATTATGAAAAATTGGAAAACGCCCGCATGTTGCAGCCTCAAGAATATCAATACAACGCACAACTTGGATTTATTTCATTAAATCAATCGCTCAATAATGATGAGGTATTGGGCGTTGCCTACCAATATACCTACAAAGGTGAAGTGTATCAAGTAGGTGAATTTTCTACCGATGGCGTTCAAGGAAAAGATGCGTTGTATTTAAAATTGTTGAAACCTACGCTCACCAATCCTAAAAATAAATTGTGGGATTTGATGATGAAAAACGTTTACTCATTGGGTGCTTTTCAAGTTTCTCCACAAGATTTTAGGTTGGATGTTTGGTATAACAACCCTAAAAAAAGTGTGGATGTAAATGTTATTCCACAACCACAAGTAGATACCATTCCGTTGGTTCAGTTGGTAGGTATTGATAGATTAAATCAGCAGCAATCGGCTATAAAAGATGGTGTGTTTGATTTTGTTCCCGTAACTGTTCAAGATAATAAAATGGTTGGCGGAGGAACCATCAATCCACAAAATGGTAGAATATATTTCAGCACAGCCGAGCCGTTTGGAAAACATTTAGAAAAAGAATTATTGAAAAAAGGCGTTCCTTCAAATGTCGTTAGTGCCATCGCATTTCATCAATTGTACGACAGTACAAAAATCAGAGCACAACAATTTCCTGAGTTAAATCGCTTTAAATTAAAAGGATTTTATCAGTCATCATCTGGCTCAGAAATTAGTTTAAATGCATTTAACATTCCAAGAGGTTCTGTTGTGGTAACCGCAGGAGGCGTAACACTTGCAGAGGGTCAAGATTATACCGTTGATTACAATTTTGGACGTGTAAAAATTCTAAATGAAAGTATTTTAAACTCTGGAACACCCATAAAAATTTCGGTTGAAAGCAACTCATTATTTAGCGTTCAAACCAAAACGCTTTTAGGAACACATGTTGATTATCGTATTAGCAAGGATATCAATATGGGCGCAACAATTCTAAACTTGAATGAACGTCCATTAACACAAAAAGTAAATTTAGGTGATGAACCGATAAAAAATACCATCTTCGGGTTTAACATGAACTACAGGTCAGAAGTTCCATTGCTAACCAAACTGGTTGATAAACTTCCAATCATCGAAACAAAAGAGAAATCTTACCTCCAACTTAGCGGTGAGTATGCACAATTAATTCCTGGGCAAAACAGAATGATACAAGGATTGTCTTACATAGATGATTTTGAAGGAAGCCAATCCACCATTGATGTGCGTTCAGCCTATCAATGGCATTTGGCAAGCATTCCGCAAGGGCAGCCCGATTTATTTCCCGAGTCTTCATTAAAGGACAACAAAATTTCTGGATACAACAGAGCACAATTAGGATGGTACACTGTTGACCCATTATTTTTTAGAAATGATAACCTTACGCCTGATCATTGGGCAGGAAGTGACCAGCAAAACAGTCATTTAATGCGAGAAGTATTGACCGAAGAAGTGTTTCCAAACCGACAATTACCCAATGGAACACCACCAAACATTGCACTTTTAGACTTAAGTTATTTTCCTGATGAACGCGGACCCTACAACTTTGATACAGACCCTTCAACATATAGTGCTGGTTTAAATTCAGAAGGAAAGTTGGGCAGTCCAGACACACGTTGGGCGGGCATTATGCGCTCTTTAACTACCAACGATTTTGAAGCGTCAAACATAGAATTTATCCAATTTTGGGTAATGGATCCATTTTCCGAAACGATTAATGGTTCTAACGAAGATTCTGAAAACACTACAGGCGGAACATTGTATTTTAATTTAGGAAACATCTCTGAAGATATTTTGAATGATGGCTCAAAATCTTTTGAAAATGGCTTGACTTCTGATGGTTCTCTAAATGAAGAAACCATGAAAGAAACCGAGTGGGCAAGAGTACCAACCACCCAAGCCATTGTAAATGCTTTTGATAGCGACCCCAACTCAAGAGCCAATCAAGATGTGGGTTACGATGGTTTATCGGATGGTAACGAACAACCATTTTTTGCCGATTACATTGCTTGGGTTGAATCATCGGGTTTACCACAAGAAGTAAAAGACCAATTTATTAACGATCCATCTAACGATAACTATACGTATTACAGAGATGACAGGTATGATGCACAAGAAAAAAACGTCATAGAGCGCTACAAAAAGTATAATAACACTCAAGGAAATTCACCAACAACAGAACAGTCGGCACAAATCAACCAAGAAGGATATCCTACCGCAGCCCAACAAACACCGGATGTTGAAGATATCAATCAAGACAACAACTTAAGTGAATCGGAAAGTTACTATCAATACAAAATTGATTTGCGTCCACAAAACATGGCAATAGGTAAAAATTTTATCACCGATAAAGTAATTGGCAGAGACCCAAATACAGATAAAGAAGTGTATTGGTATCAGTTCAAAGTTCCTTTAAGAGGCAGTCATGCGCAAGCCATTAACGATATTCAAGACCTTCGTTCTATTCGTTTTATGAGAATGTTTTTGAAAGACTTTTCTCAAGCCGTAACACTTCGTTTTGCGCGTTTAGAGCTTGTTCGAGGTGAATGGAGACGATACGATAAATCGTTAGAAGCAAGTGGTGAAGGCTTGGCAGATGACGGGCAATTTGCAACCACGTTTGATATTGGCGCAGTAAATGTTGAAGAAAATTCGTCAAAATATCCTATTCCTTATAAAGTGCCACCAGGCATTCAAAGAGAACGCAACGTTCAATCGCAAAATTTAGTTGAAATGAACGAGCAATCGCTTTCGCTTAGAGTGTGCAATCTTGAAGATGGAGATGCGCGTGCAGCATTCAGAAATGTAAACTTTGATATTCTTTCGTACAAAAAAATACGCATGTATGTGCATGGCGAATACTTAGATAGCGAGGTGCCTGTTGGTGATGATGAGGTTACTGTTTTTGTCCGTTTAGGAACTGATTTTGAAAACAACTATTACGAGTATGAAATGCCTGTAAAAATGACCGCTTGGGAAACTACAGGCGCACAATTAATCTGGCCAGAACTTAACAACATGGTGATAGACTTAGATAGTTTACGTGCAGTTAAAGTGAGAAGAACATCCAAAGGCGTTTCAGAATTGAAACTTTACTCAGAACAAGATGCATCCGACCCAACGCGAATGATACACGTATTTGGAAATCCGAATTTACAAGGACTTAAAACGATTATGATAGGAATTCGAAATCCCAAAAAAGGAAGTAGAACGAACAACTGGAACAACTCAGACGATGGACAAGAAAAGTGTGTAGAAATTTGGGTAAATGAACTACGTCTTACAGATTTTGATGACTTTGGCGGATGGGCAACGCAAGGAAGATTGAATGCCAATCTTGCCGATTTTGGAAATGTTGCATTAGCTGGAAGCTACAGTACACCAGGGTTTGGAAGTTTAGAAAAAAAATTAAGCGAACGCCAGCGTGAAACGCGCAAACAATACGATGCTTCTACAACATTGCAAATAGGTCAGTTTTTTGGAAAAAAACTAGGTGTTCAATTACCGCTATTTTTAGGTTATTCGCGTGCTGTAATAGACCCAATGTTCGACCCATTAAATCCAGATATTGAATTTAACGAATCACTCTCTGCACTTAACCCAGAAGAACAACAAGAACGAAAAGAATATGCGCAAGATTTTACGGAACGCAGAAGTTTTAATTTGTCCAACATTTCCATTAGTCCAAACTTTGGAAAAAGCAACACAAAACCGCGTCCGTGGAATATTAAAAATTTCTCTCTATCGTATGCTCACGCAGAAATTTTTAAACGAAATCAGAACTATGAAAACGATTTGAAATTAACTCAAAATGGAGGATTCAACTACAATTTTAGCGGCAGACCAACCTCGTGGGAACCGTTTAAAAACATCAAGTTTGTTTCCAAATCAAAATGGCTGGGGTTGATAAAAGATTTTAATGTTTACTTAGGTCCAAAATCATTTTCGCATAGTTCTATGCTTTCAAGGCAATATAGTGAAAGTAAAATTCGCGCCAATTTTGGAGCAGAAATACAGCCATTATATTTTAAAACGTTTAATTGGAACCGTGTTTACAACTTAAAATACGACTTCACAAAATCTTTAAATTTTGATTATAGCGCCAACAATGCGGCATTTATAGAAGAAAAAGAGGGAAAGATAGACAAAGGCGAATTGTTTGACGACCCCATTGTTCAACAAAGTATCAAAAATTTTGGCAAGAATTTGAATTACAATCACACCGCTAATTTGAATTATAATTTGCCATTGAGTAAATTTCCAATTACCGATTGGATTAATGTGACCACACGCTATTCAGCAGGATATAATTGGATGCGTGCTCCACTATCTCAAGATACCTTAGGAAATACCATTCAAAACTCGAGAAATGTAAGTATCAATGCACAACTCAATTTTGTAAATCTGTATAATAAAATACCGTATTTGAAGAAAATCAACCAGAAATATTCAGGAAAAGGCACACCCGCAAAAGGACTACAAGGTAAGGGTCAGCAAGCTCAAACCAATCAAAAAGAAAAAGACTCTACCGAAGCCGAAAAACCAGAATTAAAAGGATTAGAATACACCTTAAGATTTTTAATGATGATAAAAAATGTGTCATTAACCTACACCTTAAACGATGGCCTTCTTCTTCCTGGCTTTAAACCGATAAATGATTACTTGGGAATGTCATCGTACAGTAATTATGCGCCAGGTGTTAAATTTATTTCTGGAGGTTACCAAGAGCGCGATATTTTAGGAAGACCAACAGGCAATACGTTTCCAACCTATGTTGCACAAAACGGCTGGTTTATTGAAGAAAAATATAGTGAAATATTAAACTCACAATACACCTCCAACCATAGAAAAACACTTAGTGCGCGCTCAACCATAGAGCCATTTAACGGATTAAGAATTGAGTTGAACTCAGAACAAAATCGTTCGGAAAATCTAATGCAGAATTTTTCCATTTTTGAAACCTCTGATGGCTCAATGATTTACAATCCTTACGATTCAATTGTTGTAGGAACATTCAGTACATCGGTTATTTCTTGGAAAACGGCATTTTCAGAAGATTTACCCGATTTTGGCTCTACCTTATTTGATGATTTAAGAAACAACAGAGATGATGTTTCAAGTATTTTAGCAGAAGGAAACCCCAATGCTACGGTGGCTTCTGGAGGATATAGCGAGGGTTACGGAGAATCAAGCCAAGAGGTATTGATTGGCTCTTTTATTTCAACCTACTTAGGTAAAAAACCAAGTGAAAAAACGATTGATCCGTTCGGATTAACGCCACTACCCAACTGGCGCGTAACATTTGATGGTTTATCTAAAATTGAGAAGTTTAAAGAGTACTTCAAGAGTATTGCATTTTCTCACGCATATAGAAGTACGTTTACTATTGCATCTTACACCACTAACCTTGAAGCTGAAGAAGCCAATGGCGGTTTAAGTGCCAAAGATTTGAATGGAAATTTCATCTCTCAAAAACAAATGGCAACGGTTACTCTGGTGGAGCAAATTAGCCCATTACTTGGAATTGACGCTACTTTGCAAAATAGTTTAATTTTAAAATTAGAATTTAAAAAAGATAGAAACCTATCGTTAAGTATGACCAATAGTCAAATTACTGAAATAAGAGGTAATGAAATTGTTTTAGGTAGCGGTTATCGTTTTGAGCAAATAGAATTACCGATAAAAATAGGCGGAAAAAATCCGGTGAGTGATTTGAACATTAGAGCAGATGTGTCTTACAGAAACAATGAAACCATTATGCGAAAAATTGTGGAAGGACAAAATCAAGCAACCGCAGGGCAAAAAAATATCGCTATAAAAATCACTGCCGATTATCAATTGGGCAAAAGCTTAACCATTCGTTATTACTACGACCACAACATCAACGACCCTGTCATCAACACCTCTTTCCGAACGTCAAAAGTTAGCTCTGGCTTAGCGCTTAGATTCACGTTAGCGCAGTAAGCCGTATTTAGTTTATGGTATTTCGTGTTTAGAATTTTCCAAACACTAAATACTAAACACCAGTCGTCAAATTAAAAAAATAATTACTTTTGGCGCAAACTTTTAATCAAAATGAACATACCATCAAATTTAAAGTACACTAAAGACCACGAATGGATTAAAGTAGAAGGCGATGTTGCAACCGTTGGGATTACCGACTTTGCACAGGGCGAATTAGGCGATATCGTTTTTGTAGAAATCGAAACCATTGGCGAAACACTTGCAAAAGAAGAAGTTTTTGGAACGGTAGAAGCCGTAAAAACCGTGTCAGATTTATTCATGCCTATTTCTGGCGAAGTGTTAGAGCTTAACGAAGGCTTAGTAGATGCACCAGAAAGCGTAAACCAAGACCCATACGGAAATGGCTGGATGATAAAAATTAAACTTAGTAATTCTTCTGAAATAGATGAATTACTTACTTCAGAGCAATATTCAGCCTTAGTATCTTAGAATGTTTTGGATTAGAATTTTGCCCGCCTTAGCGTGGGCTTTTTTTATACTCTTACTTTGTGGCTTACCACCAAAAAACACAGGCAGCTTTTCTTTTTGGGATTTATTTTCGGTAGATAAACTACTTCATTTTGGCGTTTTTTCTATGCTTTCGCTAATGTTAATAGTGGCACTAAAGCGCCAATGTAGCTTTGAAATTTTTAGACATAGGGCTACAATAATTGCCGTAATTTTATCGTTATCGTATGGCATAGCATTGGAATATATTCAAATGCAGTATTTTGAAGGACGTACAGCCGAATGGTTGGATGCATTGGCAAATAGTTTAGGCGCGATTTTTGGAGTATTAATTTTTAAAATCATTTATGGAAATACAAGATTGAGCGCATCTTGATAACAGAATTAACAAAAAATTACTTAATTTTAACCCCATAAACCATTCGATTATGGAAAATAAAAAGAACGATAAAGCCAACATTGATAAGCAGCGTATGACAATTTTACTGCTTGGGCTTGGTTTGTCTATGGCTCTTATAGTAGCTGCGTTTGAGTATTACTCATTAAGTTCAGGACCAGCTTCTTTAAAAGGTAAAATGGCAGATACCTTAGACGAAGAAGAAATAGAACAAATTGTTCTTTCTACTCCGCCACCGCCACCGCCACCACCGCCACCTGCAGCCATCGAAAATGTAGAAGTTGTAGAAGATGAAGATGTACAAGAAACAGAACTTAATCTCGACCAAGAAGCCGAAAACACAGAAGACGTTTTTGTTGAAGAGGAAGAAAAAGGTCCAGAGGTTGAAGAAATTTTTGAGTTTGTAGCTCAATCTGCTGAATACCCTGGTGGAACAACTGAATTATATAAGTGGCTTAATAACGAGGTAAAATATCCAGCTATTGCCAAAGACAACGGAATTCAGGGTAAAGTATATGTTCGCTTTGTTGTAGAAAAAGACGGATCTATTGGAGAAGCATTTGTACAAAATGTCGGAAAAACACACCCAAGCTTGGAAAAAGAAGCATTACGTGTAGTAAAAAGCATGAAAAAATGGATACCTGCCCAAAATAATGGAAAAGTGGTTCGTTCTTGGTTTAATCTTCCTGTAAATTTTAAATTAAAATAAAAACACAAAAATTTGCTCTAAAAAAAATCCTCGAAATTTCGGGGATTTTTTGTGCTTAGTACTTTATAGAATTTTTAATTATTTCAAACAACTCTTTAACAGATTCTTCAGGTGTTTTGTTAGTTGTAGAAATTGAAATAGCCGTTCCATCAGGCACATCAAAAGGAGCAGAAATACCTGTAAAATCTTTAACTTCACCTTTACGCGCTTTGGCATAGAGTCCTTTTACATCGCGTTGTTCACAAACTTCTAGAGGTGTGTTTACATACACTTCCATAAAATTTTCTTTACCAATTATTCGTTTTGCAAGCGCGCGAATTTCATTGGTAGGACTGACAAAAGCACACAAGGTAATTACGCCTGCATTTAAAAATAATTTAGCTACTTCTGCTATTCTACGAATATTTTCGGTGCGGTCTTCTTCGCTAAAACCAAGGTTGCTATTAATACCCGAACGGATGTTATCTCCATCTAAAATGTAGCATATAAAACCGTGCTCGTGCAGGGTTTTTTCCAAACCAATCGCAATGGTAGATTTTCCTGAACCAGAAAGACCTGTAAGCCAAATTACTTTCGCTTTTTGATTAAGCAATTTCTCTTTGTCTGCACGTTGCAATGTGCGCTCAAAAATTGGATGTATGTTTTTTGCCTCCATTGCTCGCAAAGATAGAACATTACAGTTTAAGGTTAAAAGTTTAAGGTTAAAAAGTTAAAAGTTAAAATCACCCATTTGTCATTCTTAATTCGTAATTTGTCATTCAATAAAATCGCTATCTTTGAACGTTGAATTATTAAGACAATGACGAAACATACTCAAGTAGCATTTCCTTTATCATCTGCCCGAGTAGACCAAGTAGGGATTGAAGAACGCTGTGCGAAATTTACTTCGCGAAGTATTAAAACTGAATCAAAACTTAGCGGTTTAAAAACCGTTTTAAGCATGATAGACCTTACTACCTTAGAAGGTTCAGACACTCTTGGAAAGGTAAAACAAATGTGCTACAAAGCCGTGCATTTACACGATGCATACCCAGATTTGCCCACAGTTGCTGCGGTGTGTGTTTATCCGAGCATGGTTAAAATTGCCAAAAAAGAAGTAGGAAATTCGGGCGTAAAAGTAGCTTCAGTTTCTACAGCATTTCCATCCGGACAAGCGCCTTTAGCGGTAAAAATAGCCGATACAAAATTTGCCATTGACCAAGGTGCAGACGAAATCGATATGGTTATTTCGAGAGGAAAATTTTTACAAGGCGAATACAATTTTGTGTTCGATGAAATTTCAAAAATCAAAGAATTGTGCGCCAACAAAGCACGCTTAAAAGTCATTTTAGAAACAGGTGAATTAGGTAGTTTAGACCAAGTGCGTAAAGCTAGCGACATAGCGCTTTATGCTGGTGCAGATTTTATTAAAACGTCAACAGGAAAAATTTCTCCTGCGGCAACCATGCCCGTTACCTTAGTGATGCTAGAAGCCATTCGCGATTATTATTTTAAAACCAACATAATGGTAGGAATGAAACCTGCTGGAGGCATTTCAACAGCGAAGAGTGCCCTGCATTATTTGGTGATGGTAAAAGAAACCTTAGGCGATGAATGGCTTAATAATACTTGGTTTCGCTTTGGCGCAAGCCGCTTGGCAAACGATGTGTTGATGCAAATTATGAAGCAAACAACAGGCATTTATCAAAGTGGTGATTACTTTTCAAAAGATTAATTTATGGCTACAAAAAAACATACTACAAAAGAATGGATTTACTCTTCGGCTCCCGAAAGTAAAAGCATTGCAAACATCAGCCCACGCTACGAATTATTTATTGATGGAAAGTTTGTAAAACCCTCATCTGGAAAATATTTTCCAACCATCAATCCTGCAAACGAAGAAAAATTAAGTGAAATTGCAGAAGCCAACGAACAAGATGTTGATAAGGCAGTAAAAGCTGCTCGCAAAGCATACGGAAGTTGGAGTAAACTTCCGGCAAAAGAGCGCGCAAAATACATTTATCGCATCGCAAGAATGATTCAAGAACGCGCAAGAGAATTTGCCGTTATCGAATCTTTGGATGGAGGAAAACCTATTAAAGAAAGTAGAGATGTGGATATTCCTTTAGCGGCCAATCATTTTTTCTATTATGCAGGTTGGGCAGATAAGTTGGAGTATGCGTTTCCAAACCAAAAACCAAAATCAATTGGCGTAGCAGGGCAAATCATTCCTTGGAATTTTCCACTATTGATGGCTGCTTGGAAAATTGCTCCGGCATTGGCTTGTGGAAATACGGTGGTTTTAAAACCTGCCGAAACAACCTCGCTTACAGCACTAAAATTAGCAGAGCTAATTCGCGATGCAGATTTACCAGCTGGTGTTGTTAACATTGTTACAGGTGCAGGGAAAACAGGTGCTGCTATCGTAAATCATCCAGATATTGATAAAATTGCCTTTACAGGTTCTACCGATGTTGGAAAAATTATTCAAAAAGCCATAGCAGCTACTGATAAAAAAGCAACATTAGAATTAGGCGGAAAAGCTGCCAACATCATCTTTGAAGATGCTGCTATTGACCAAGCGGTTGAAGGAATTATTAATGGAATTTACTTTAATCAAGGGCATGTGTGTTGTGCTGGTTCGCGCTTGTTTGTTCAAGAAAGTGTGCACGATGAGGTGATAAAAAAATTAAAACACCGCATGAAATATTTGCGTGTTGGCGACCCATTGGATAAAAACACCGATGTAGGTGCTATCAACTCAAAATCACAATACGAAACCGTTTGTAAGTATATTGATTATGGAATAAAAGATGGTGCAGAGATGTATCATTTCGATTGCCAATTGCCTAAAAAAGGATTTTGGGTAAGACCAACTTTATTCACGAATGTTTCTCAATCGCATCGCATTGCTCAAGAAGAAATTTTTGGACCTGTGTTGGCTGTTCAAACATTTAGGACTATTGCCGAAGTGATTGAAAAAGCTAACAATACACCATTTGGTTTATCAGCAGGTATTTGGACAGACAAAGGTTCAAAAATATTTAATCTTACTTCCAAAATGCGCGCAGGAGTTATTTGGGCAAATACCTACAATAAATTCGACCCAACTTCACCATTTGGTGGCTACAAAGAAAGTGGCTATGGTAGAGAAGGCGGCTTACATGGGCTTTTACCGTACCTAAAATTTGATAATTTGTAAATTCGCAATTACTCAATAATTAGCTTGCCAACTAAAGGTTTTATCTTCTCTGCGCTTACTTTGTAGGTATAATAACCCGAAGCATTATTTAATAAAAATTCAAATTCTTTCGTGAGAATGTTTGCTTGGCTAAATACTACTTTTCCACCTACATCAAATATTTCTATTTTGTAAGGGTCGTTAATTCCAGAAACGATTAGTTTTCCTTTGCCATTATTAGGATTAGGAAAAATGCTAACCTCAACATTGTTGTGAATAGTTGGCGTAACCTCATCAATGGCTAAGGT
>JBKHVV010000032.1:0-21039 GCA_046569885.1 Bacteroidia bacterium | reverse complement strand
AATTACCAAAGGTGGTTGTACCGTAGAGTCTCCATGCTTTAGCTTTACATTTGTTGGAGTTGAAACTCAAAGCGAGCAAAGAGCTAAAATATATCCAAACCCTGCATCCGATAATGTTGTTATTGAATTAGCAGAATTACACCCTAACACCACAATGACAGTGGTAGATGTAACTGGTAAAGTGGTAAAAGAAATGGCAGTTACCACAAAACGTAACACCATCAATGTATCAGAGTTTGCTAGTGGTGTTTACTTTGTAAAAATAACAAGTGAGCAAGGAATTAACACCGTTAAGTTTGTTAAGAAGTAGTTTTTAAACAAATAAATTTTAAAAAAAAAGCCGCTAATTTTTTTAGCGGCTTTTTTTATTCTACATTAGCTAAACCAAAAACTAAAAAATTATGGATAAAAAACTACGAAACAAACTAAAAACGTACGCTGCATTATCTGCAGTAGCATCATTAGTAGCTTCAAACGCTGAAGCAGCCGTTGTGCATACTAACGTAAATACCACCTTTGGACCAGGAGACAGCTATGACTTAGATTTGGATAATGGAGGCATTATGGATTTTTCTTTTAAAAATAATGGGACATATTATACAAGTTATGGTGTTGCGGCATTATTTTTAATGAATCCAAATTTTAATGGTATTATTGGCTCAGTGGGTGGTTATGGATATTTGTATCCTCTAAACATTCCTTCGGGGTCTTACATTGGTAGTAATTATTGGACGTTTTATACAAACTATTCTTATGGTTCTCTTAATTGGTATGGTGGCTATGGAAATTTCATTGGTGTTACCGCTGGTTTTATTGGTCTTCAATTTGATATTTCTGGAAACACACACTACGGTTGGGTGCGAATAAGTTGCGATGCCACAGGTGGAAATTGGGAAGTAATTGATTATGCCTACGAAAGTACACCCAATGTGCCAATAGTTACTGGCGATACTGGTTCGGTTGGAGTGAAAGAAAACAAAATAGTTGATTTTTCTATTACTAGTAATGATAGCGAAATAATGATAAATCTTGGTTCTGATGCTGGTGAAATATCAAAAGTTGAGATATTTACTATTAGCGGTCAGCAACTTAATACGATTACTCCAAATTCTTCGTCAGCCACTTTAGCAAACATCTACCCAAAAGGACTATATGTTGTGAGAATTACCAATAATAAAGGCGACATTATAAGAAAAAAAATTATGCTTTAATCTTTTATCCATTATATAATTAAAACCATCAAATTTTTATTTGGTGGTTTTTTTTTATAATTTTACTAAACCAAAAACTGAAAAATCATGAATAAACAATTACAAAACAAACTAAAAACGTACGCTGCATTAACTACTTCTGCGAGTGTTATTGCAACTGCGGTTGATGCGCAAATAGTGCATACTGTTGTAAATTATACAGGTGGCTACGAAACTTACAACATTGACATAGACAATGATGGTAATGTTGATTTTGTAGTGAATGGAGGAAGATTTACCTACAGTTTTACTTATAGCTCAAATCCTATTACCGTTAAAGTTGGTAATTTAGGTTTAGGAGGTGTGCTTAGTGTAAATAGAATGATTGGTTATTCTAGTAGTTATTTTAATGTAATCTCTGGCTTAGCAAGTGGTGTGCTTGTAAATTATGCTAATAGTTTTATATCTAGTGGTGCTTTGGCAGGTACTTATGAGGTGTTGACCACTTTTTATGGAGTTCCCATTACACTTCAGTCGGGTGCATTTGGGCAATTTGGAGATGGTTCTGAAAAATTTGTAGGTGTTCAATTTGAAATACCAGCATCAGGAAATATTCACTATGGTTGGCTACGATTTAAAGATGTTGCAAGTGATGGCTCAGCTTGGACTTTGGTGGATATGGCTTATAACACTTTAGCTGTTACAGACATACTTACAGGACAAACCACTGCTGTTGGAGTGAAAGAAAATAACATTGCTCAATTTTCAGTATCAAATATCGAAGGTGGCATAATGCTTAAAAATAGTTCAGATTTGCTTAACGCTGATGTTGAATTATTAGATGTAAGTGGAAGAATTTTGTTTGAATCAACAATAAATTCCAACGAGATGTTTATTGAAAATAAATATAATTCTGGAATTTATTTCTTAAGAATTTCTTTCAACGGTAAAGCTATTACAAGAAAGGTTGTGTTTTAACAAAGTTCAAGTTAAAACATATATCCTAAAGCTCATCTAACGCATCTTTAAGCGGAGAAATAGATTTGAGGTAAGCATCCATATTCTCTTTTTTGATGGGGTCGGATGCTTGAAATTTTTCTTTGCGGTGGTCAATTTGTTTACCATTTTTCCAAAAACGATAACACACATGCGGACCGGTTGCCAAGCCTGTGCTGCCAACATATCCAATTACATCACCTTGTTTTACACGCACACCAGACTTCATGCCTTTGGCAATTTTGGACATGTGTAAATAGCCCGTTTGATAGGTGCCGTTGTGTTTTAGTTTCACATAATTTCCATTAGCTGCATTGTAAGTTGCTGCTTCTATGGTACCATCGGCAGTGGCAACAATGGGTGTGCCTGTTGGTGCAGCATAATCAGTGCCCAAGTGGGCTTTCCAACGTTTTTGAACAGGATGAAAACGATTGGATGAAAACGGTGAACTGATGCGCGAAAATTTAAGCGGAGCTTTTAAAAATGCTTTTTTCAACCCTTGACCTTTGTCATCAAAAAATGCTTCTTCGTTGTTTTGGGTATAGGCAAAACCATAATGGTCGTTGCCTTGATGTTTAAAATAAATTGCCTTTATTTTGCTAACGCCCATCGGAGTATCTTCTACGCTTTTTTCTTCATAAATAACTTTGTATTCATCATTTGGATAAAGTTTAAAAAAGTCAATTGTCCAAGCATAAGTACCCGCAATTTGGTCAACCAATTCTGAAGCTACCGCTAAATTGTCTAATTCACCTTGAATGGACATATACAAGCTAGAACCATCTTCAATTTTTCCAGAAATTTGTTTTTCTTGATAACGCACTTCTTTTTTGATAGAGTAAGCATATAAAGAATCTTTCAAATTAAAGACCACCAATTCGTAAGGATTTTTATCATAAATACAATAAAGCGCGTTTTTTGAAGAATCTTTAGAACACAACATGGTGTAGTTATTGCCTTTGGTAACATACCTAAAGTCGGCATTTTTTTTAGCATCGTTCGCCAAAAGATTGATGGCTTGTTGAGAAATATTGAAAGGTAAAAACAAATGGCTTAATGTCCAATCTTTTTCAATTTCGCCTTTTTCTACCTCAAAATCATTAAGGTTAAATCCATGAAAAATGACTGGTTCAACCTTGTTTATAGATGCTGCCAAACCATCTTCTATGTTTTTTCCGCTACTAAACGAGCAACTATAAAATACATAAAAGCCAACAGCAACGAGAGAGATGAATACTAAAAACTTTTTCATGTACTTGGTTTTACTCTTTTTTTTGAAATTTGGTTTCAAATATAACAAAATGGGTTAAAAATGAGTTTTTTACTTATCAAGACCTAAATGTTAAATGATACAGCAAAACTTATTGTATATCATCCTCTTTGATAGTAAGCGTACAGGTATGAGCGAAGGTTTTTGGAATACGTTTGGTACGCTCGGTTTTTTTCACCCAAAAGGATGCATCTGAAGGGTCGAAACTTAAGCTTCTGCCAAGCGGAATGAATGTTCTGATTTCTTCGATAGGTTCCGTACAAGTGCCAATATCTTCCTTTCCGCCAAGTTCTTCTGTAGAGCTTATAATTACAGTAGAATTTGCCTCAACAATATGTTCTTGCACATCGCCTGTTTTATAGGTAATTTCAAAGGTAATTTCAGATGAACTTTCGTTGACGATTTTTTTTTCAACCAAAGTCTTGCCTTCACAAGCTACTAAGCTCATCAAGGTAAAACCGAAAAGTATGTTATAAACGTGTTTCATATTCTTTTTGTCATGCTGAACTTGTTGAAGCATTTTAGATTCTTCGCTACGCTCAGAATGACAATGTGTTTTTACAAATGTATCACTTCACCGTAGGCAGCGGCAGCAGCTTCCATTACGGCTTCGCTTAAGGTTGGGTGTGGGTGAACGGTTTTTATTAAATCGTGACCTGTGGTTTCTAATTTACGCACAGCTACAATTTCGGCAATCATTTCGGTAACGTTGCTGCCAATCATGTGACCACCCAACAATTCACCGTATTTTGCATCAAAAATAAGTTTCACAAAACCATCTTTATGCCCTGCGGCACTTGCCTTGCCCGATGCTGAAAACGGAAACTTACCTACTTTTATTTCATAACCGGCTTCTTTAGCCGCTTTTTCGGTATAACCAACAGAAGCTACTTCAGGGAAGCAATAAGTACAACCCGGAATGTTGTTATAATTTAATGGCTCTGGATGATGCCCCGCAATTTTTTCTACACAAATAATACCTTCAGCACTTGCTACGTGTGCCAATGCAGGTCCAGGAACAACATCGCCAATGGCAAAATAGCCAGGGATGTTGGTTTCGTAATAGTCGTTAACTAAAATACGACCTCTGTCCGTAACAATACCTACATCTTCTAAACCAATGTTTTCAATGTTTGCCTCAATACCTACGGCAGAAAGCACGATGTCGCACTCTAAAGTTTCTTCGCCTTTAGCCGTTTTCACGGTTACTTTACAACCTTTTCCAGAAGTATCTACTTTCTCCACCGATGAATTGGTCATGATATGGATACCTGCTTTTTTGAAGCTCTTTTCTAGTTGTTTTGATACTTCTTCATCCTCAACAGGAACAATGTTTGGCATAAATTCTACTACGGTAACTTCGCTGCCCATAGCATTGTAGAAGTAAGCAAACTCAACACCAATCGCACCTGAGCCAACAACCACTAATTTTTTAGGTGCTTCACTTAGCACTAAGGCATCGCGGTAGCCAATAATTTTTTTACCGTCTTGTGGTAGGTTAGGTAGCTTGCGTGAACGCGCACCAGTAGCAATGATAATGCTTGAAGCACCATATTCGGTGGTTTTGCCATCGGCATCGGTAACGGCTACTTTTTTGCCTGGTTTCACCTTGGCAGTACCCATTATCACGTCAATTTTGTTTTTCTTCATTAAAAACTGAACACCTTTGCTCATGCCATCTGCCACATCACGGCTGCGTTTTACGATTGCTTTAAAATCGGTTTTGGCATCTTTTACGGTAATGCCATAATCGGCAGCGTGGTTGATGTAATCGAACACATTGGCGCTTTTTAATAACGCTTTGGTAGGAATACAGCCCCAGTTAAGGCAAATACCGCCTAAGGATTCTTTCTCTACCACCGCAACTTTTTTACCTAATTGCGAAGCTCTAATGGCTGCTACATATCCGCCAGGACCTGTTCCAATAACTATAATATCGTAATTCATTGTTGTGTAATTTTCTTTTTAATTGATGACTGCGAAAATAGGAATTATTTTGGGAAAATATCCTAGAGAAATGAGAAACACCTTAAAAGTAAAATGTTAATTAACTTTTCTTATTTTTGTTATAAAGGCGAAGGTTTCAAAATGATGGTATAGCATACATATTATTTGCGAGCTTTCTTCTTCATCGCAGTTTTCAAGCTTTTTAAACGAAACCTGTATTTTATCTCCGTATTGGTATCCCTCAACGTCATCAATATTACAAATCTTATAATCTTTATCATCAATTCTTATGTAGCTTCCTGTACAGTCTTTTATAAATTCAGCATTTATATTTCTAACTTTATTACAAGAAGATAAAAACAGAAATAAAAAGCAAAAGATATATGCACTACTTCTTTTCATGATTAACTTTTTTTAAAAACGGATTTTAGATTCAATTATTATCTTCAAATATACAAAATAGATTTCTCGACTTCGCTCGAAATCACAAAACAAAAAAGCCACCCTTAGTTGAGTGGCTTTCGTCAATTATTCTTTCGCTAAATATTCAGCAATAAAAAGGATTTCTCTATAATCCCAAAATATTTCGTTTATTTTTGTCTAAAATTACACTAATTTTTTGATTTTGTAATTGCATCACAGAATGACACATGCACAAAAGATTACTATATTTGTGTAACCATATAGATAATGACAACGAGAGAATACATATTAGAAAAAATAAAGTCTAAAAAAGCTGATTTTGCCAAGTTTGGCATTAAACAAATTGGGCTTTTTGGCTCGTATGCTCGTAACGAACAAACGGAACAAAGCGATATTGATATACTGATTGACTTTGAACCTGAAAAAGAAAACTTCGACAACTACATGGCGGTGTACGATATTATTGAAGCATTATTTAAAAATCAGCGTGTAGAAATTGTCACGAAAAATGGACTTAGTCCATACATCGGTCCTAAAATTCTAAAGGAAGTAAACTATGTCTAAAGACCCTCTAGAATACCTCAAACATATTCTTGATGAGGGTGATTTTATTCTATCAGTAATTACTGAAAACACTAATAAAGAAGAATTTTTGAATGACGATGTTTTAAAACGCGCCATCGTTAGAAGCTTGGAAATTATTGGCGAAGCAACTAAAAAAAATCCTGCAGATTTTAAAGTTAAATGGAACACCATTAACTGGAAAAATATGGCTGGTATGCGAGATAGATTAATTCACGACTACATGGGTATAAACTACGCCATTGTGTGGGATGTTGCTAAAAACAAAATTCCAGAATTGCACCAACAAATTCGTGAAGTGATTGAAAAAAAATAAACACAAAAACAAGTAATTTAAAGAATGAGTTCTTCCGAAAGATATACCATCACCGCTGCATTGCCCTATGCTAATGGTCCTTTGCACTTAGGGCATATTGCCGGAGTGTACTTACCTGCCGATATTTTTGTGCGCTATTTACGCATGAAAGGCAAAGACGTTGCTTTTATTTGCGGTAGCGATGAACACGGTGCTGCCATTACATTACGCGCTAAAAAAGAAGGCATCACGCCTCAAGAAATTGTAGATAAATACCATGCTATAAACCAAAAAGCATTTTCTGATTTTCATATTTCATTTGATATTTATCACCGCACTTCTTCGGAATTACATCACAAAACCGCACAAGATTTTTTTACCGTATTGAACAACAACGGAAAATTTTCTGTTCAAAAAAGTGAACAGTTTTACGATGAAGAGCATCACCAATTTTTAGCCGATAGATATATTACAGGCGAATGCCCAAAGTGCGCCAATCCCAGTGCTTATGGCGACCAATGCGAAAAGTGCGGTACGTCTTTAAGTCCTACCGATTTAAAAAATCCGATTTCTACCTTGAGTGGAAAAACACCTACGCTTAAAAGTACTTCGCACTGGTATTTACCCATGAACGAACACGAAGCATGGCTAAAAGAATGGATACAACAAGGTACGCTAGATGGCAAGCCACATCACAACCCTAGCGAATGGAAAAACCATGTAGTGGGGCAATGCATGAGTTGGCTCGATGGCGGACTACATGCCCGCGCCATGACACGCGACTTAGATTGGGGTGTAAAAGTTCCGGTGGAAGGTGCTGATGGAAAAGTGTTGTACGTGTGGTTAGATGCGCCTATTGGCTACATTTCTGCTACCAAACAATGGGCTGCAGATAACGGAAAAAACTGGGAAGACTATTGGAAAGATAGTCAACTCATTCACTTTATTGGTAAAGATAATATTGTGTTTCACTGCATCATTTTTCCTATACTTTTAAAAGCACACGGTGATTTTATTTTACCACAAAACGTACCTGCCTACGAGTTTTTAAATTTAGAGGGCGACAAGTTTTCTACCTCTCGCAATTGGGCTGTTTGGTTACACGAATACATGGCTGCACACCCCGATAAAATTGACGAATTAAAATACGTACTTACCGCTATTGCTCCAGAAAATAGAGACAGCGAATTTACATGGAAAGAATACCAAATACGTGTGAATAATGAGTTGGCGGATGTATTTGGGAATTTTGTAAACCGTGCAGCGGTGCTTACGCATAAATACTTTGAAGGGAAAATTCCTGCGCTTGGAAACTTAGAAGCCATTGATAAAGACGTGTTGGAACAACTGCAAGCGTTTCCTGAAAAAATAGATGCGCTCATTCAAAAATATAAATTGAAAGAAGCGCAATTTGAAGCGATGAATTTAGCACGTTTGGGCAACAAATATTTGGCAGATACCGAACCATGGAAACTAGCCAAAACCAACCCCGAGCGCGTGAATACTATTTTGAATATCGCCCTGCAAATTACCGCCAACTTAACCATAGCGTTTGAGCCGTTTATGCCATTAAAAGCACAACAGTTAAGATGCATACTAAACATTAACACCCTGCCGATTTCTGCATTTGGTAAAAGCGATATTTTAAGCGAAGGACATCAGTTAAACGCTTCTGAAATTTTATTCTCAAAAATAGAAGATGAGTTTGTTGCTGCCGAGGTAGAGAAGTTAAAACAAAACCAACCACCAACCATGTTTGAACCGCAAAAAGACACCGTAGAGTTTGACGATTTTATGAAGATGGACATTCGCATTGGTAAAATTGTGAATGCCGAAAAAGTAGAAAAAGCGGACAAACTATTAAAGCTTACGGTTGACACCGGACTTGACCAACGCACCATTGTATCTGGCATTGCAGAACACTACAGCCCCGAAGAAATTATTGGCAAAGAGGTAACGCTATTGATGAACTTACCACCACGCAAAATTCGTGGCGTAGAAAGCCAAGGCATGATTTTAATGGCAGAAGATAAAGATGGTAAACTTAGCTTCCTGCAACCTAAAGATGGGTTTAAAGGGGCTACTGTGAGATAGCTGATTTTAAATATTCTACTTAGAATGAAAAAGAAGTTAATTTTATATATAGTTATATTATCTGTTGCATTTATTGTAGGATCATACTTATTCAATAATTGGTATCATAAAAATATTAAGACCCAACCAAAGGCTTACATTTATCAAACATATTTTGGTCCTGTGAATTCTGCACTTATCATTGAAGATTTAAAGTACAAGAACAATCTAATTAATTACTATGAAACAATAAAAAAGAACCCTGACACAAATGTTGCTATTGGCGTTCCCCTTAAAACATTACCCCAATTTGAACCGGTTTATATTTTAGGGTACTCTAAAGACAGTTTACTAGTAGAGGTAGTTAGTTATTATGACTATGGTAGATTAAGAGGAGGGTCATTTACAAAGGGTTGGGTTTTTAATGGTTGCGTTCATAAACATCCTCCAAAACAATAAAATTTCATGTCATGCTGAATTTAGTTCAGCATCTCATTTTTTTAAGATCCTGAAACAAGTTTAGGATGACATCTAATTTATAAGTTCCTCCGCCAACTTAGCAAAATCAATTCCATCAAAATTACCCGAGCTCATCATCATGGTTAGATGAGTTTATAATTTTTTCATTAGATTTTTACAATTTTTTCATCGCCTCAACAGCTCTCTCAATAGCACTATCGTCAATATCCAAATGAGTTACCATACGTATGCGTTGTGCACCAAAGGGAACGGCTAACACGCCTTTTTCTTTTAGTTTTTCGCAATACGCTTGAGGTGTAATTCCATCTTCCAAATAAAACACCACAATGTTGGTTTCGGGCTCTATTACAGAACGAATGTGTGTATAATGGTTTACATGAGAAGCCAGTTCTTTAGCGCGTTTGTGGTCATCGGTAAGACGTTGTATATTGTGGTCTAAAGCGTAAATGCCTGCCGCGGCTAAGTAGCCCGCTTGGCGCATACCACCACCAAATACTTTGCGCACTCTGCGTGCTTGTTTTATAAATTCTTTATCTCCCAACAATAATGAACCCACAGGGCAACCCAAACTTTTAGAAAGGCAAATTGAAATGGAGTCAAATAATTGTCCGTATTGTTCTGGTGTTTCATTGTTTTTAATCATGGCGTTAAACAAGCGTGCGCCATCAATGTGGTAATTCAGTCCGTGGTTTAGACATACTTTCTTTATGGCTTCTAACTCCGAAAAATCAAAACACACACCACCACCACGGTTGCTCGTATTCTCGACAGAAACTAATGAAGTAACGGCATAATGCACATCATCAGGGTTGATGTTTTGTTCTACATCTTTAGCAGTGAATAAACCGCTTTCATTTTCAATCAATCGCACCGAAGCTCCAGAGTTTTTGGCAATACCACCACCTTCGTAGTTATAAATATGCGCTTGGCGACTACAAATTACTTCTTCGCCTGGTTTTAGGTGTACGTTCAAGGCAACTTGGTTGGTCATAGTGCCCGAGCTACAAAATAAAGCGGCTTCCATACCGAATAGTTGTGCGGCTTTTTCTTCCAAAACATTTACGGTTGGGTCTTCGCCAAATACATCATCGCCCACCTTTGCCGAGAACATAACATCTAGCATTTCTTTGGTGGGTTGGGTTACGGTATCGCTTCTAAAGTCTATCATTTGGTTGAAGGTTGAAGGTTGAAGGTTGAAAGTTGAAAGTTGAAGGTTGAAAGTTGAAGGTTGAAAGTTGAAAGTTGAAGGTTGAAGGTTGAAGGTTGAAGGTTGAAGGTTGAAGGTTGAAGGTTGAAAGTGGGTGTTTGGTGTTTCTCATACTGAACCTGCCTGTCGGTAGACACGGCAAATAAACTAATAGTTTAAAACCTCCAACAGCTTTTGCTCAAAGCGTTCTTTTGGTAGGAAGTTATTTTCTAACGGAATGGAGAATGGTACAGGCGTATCTAAGCTGCCTACACGCATTACGGGAGCATCTAAGTATTCAAAACATGCTTCGCTGATGATGGCAGACAACTCTCCACCAATACCACCTGTTAAGCAATCTTCGTGCAATACTACCACACGTCCTGTCTTTTTTGCAGAGTTGATGATGGCGTCTTTATCTAAAGGCAATAGCGTTCTTAAATTTACAATGTCTGCCGAAATGTTGTGTTTGTTTACCACTTCTAAAGCCCAATGTACGCCCATTCCGTAGGTGATGATGGATACAGCGTTACCTTCTTTTACTAAGGATGCTTTGCCAATTTCGGTGGTGTAGTAATCGTCATAAATTTCTTCGGCATAGCTTCTGTAAAGGGCTTTGTGCTCGAAGAAAATAACGGGGTTTGGGTCTTCAATGGCGGCTGCCAATAGTCCTTTGGCTTCACCAGGGAAGGCAGGATATACCACCTTTAAACCAGGTGTATGAAAAAACCATGCTTCGTTAGATTGGGAGTGAAAAGGTCCTGCACCCACGCCAGCACCGGTTGGCATGCGCACTACCACATCTGCATTTTGTCCCCAACGGTAGTGTATTTTAGCCAAGTTGTTACAAATTTGTGTCATGGTTTCTGTTACGAAATCGGCAAATTGCATTTCTACAATGGCTTTATAACCTTTAATGGATAAGCCCAAACCAGCACCCACAATGGCCGATTCACACAAGGGTGTATTGCGCACGCGCTCTTTGCCAAACTCCTGTACAAAGCCATCGGTTACTTTAAACACGCCTCCGTATTCGGCAATGTCTTGTCCCATAATGACTAGGTTAGAATACTTTTGCATGGATAAACGCAAAGAGTCCGAAACTGCATCAATTAAGCGTTTTTCAGTTTTATTTTGCGAAGCAGGTTTGGTTTCTGTAAATGTATGCGGAGCGTATAAATCGTTGAGTTCGGTTTGTGTATCGGCAGTAACGGTAGATTGTGCAAAGGAAATATCTAAAGCATCTACAATTTCTTTTTTGATGCGTTGCTTTTGTTCTTCGGCATATTCGGCAGTAATGATGCCTTCTTCAATGAGGAATAATTCGTAGTTGTTTACAGGATCTTTTTGACTCCATTCGTCTTGAATGCCATCGGGGTAGTATTTTGTACCCGATGCTTCTTCGTGTCCGCGCATTCTAAAGGTCATGCATTCTACCATAAACGGACGTGGTTTTTTGCGGATAGAGCTGTTTATTTTCTTGATGGTAGAATATACTTCCAAAATGTTGTTGCCATCAATTTGAATGGCATCCATACCGTAGCCAATGCCTTTATCAATAAATTGCTTGCAACGGAATTGCTCTGATGATGGGGTAGATAAGCCCCAGCAGTTGTTTTCGATGACAAATATTACGGGTAGTTCCCACACGGCTGCGGTGTTTAGTGCTTCGTGGAAGTCGCCTTCGCTTGCGCCACCATCACCTGTAAATACGATGGTAGATTTTTTTTCGTCACCCAATTTTGAAGCTAAAGCAATACCATCGGCAATGCCTAATTGTGGGCCTAAGTGCGAAATCATTCCCACTATTTTATCTTCTTTTGAGCCAAAGTGGAAGGAACGGTCGCGTCCTTTGGTGTAGCCCATTAGTTTGCCTTGAAATTGGGCGAATAATCTTTCGAGTGGTAAATTTCTACTTGTAAACACACCTAAGTTGCGGTGCATGGGTAAGATGAATTCGTCTTCGTTCATTGCCAACGCACATCCTACCGAAATACCTTCTTGCCCAAAGCCAGAAAACCATTTAGAGATTTTACCTTGACGCAACAAAATGAGCATTTTTTTTTCAATCAATCGAGGTTTTAAGGCAGCTAGGTAGATGGTTTTTAGTTCATCATTGGTAAATGTAGAACGATCGTAGTGGATGTGGCGTTTTTCTAAAGTGCTCATAAATGGGTGTAAAATTCTTTGCAAAGATACTGCTTACAATGTAGAATTGATAATTGATAATTGAAAATTTAGGATGTTAGTAGGAGAGACCGCGAAGCAGCAACGAAGTTAATTTTAGAAGATAGAACAAAGAGTAAAGAAAAGTGAAAAGATAATTTAACCAATAACCAATAACCAATAACTAATTAAACTAATAACCTTCAACTTTAAACTTTGAACTTTGAACTAAGAAATAAGGCGTAAAGTTTAGAGAGATGCTTGAGTCTTTTCCCCATTTGAATTTGTGGGTTAGGTAGGCAATTTTTGTCGAGGCAATACCAATGGCTGCGCCCATAAGTACATCACTGTTCCAATGGCGGTTGTTTAACATACGCATTACGCCCACACTAGTTGCGATGGAATAAGCACCAATAGAGTACCAAATGCTTTTATGTTTTAATTCTTCGTGCATGAAGGTTGCCATCATAAAGGCGTTGGATGTATGTCCGGATGGAAAGGCATCAAACTCTGAATTGTCGGGACGTTCTACAGCAAAAATATATTTTGCAGGATAGACGATAGCAGACATTATTATGGCAGATTTTACGAGTAGGATGCTTCTATTGGTAAAGTCGTTTTTGGTGTAATTGTTATCTATTAATCCTATACCATAGGTTATGGCAACAGGTACGTATAATAGGTAATCGTCTGCTTTGGTATGAAAGTTTGGATAATTAGTAACGATACTTTTTTGTACATCGAATTTATTTAAAGGAACGTTTTTATTTAACGTATAAATGCTTGTTCCTGCTAAGAGAATAGGAGCAGAGAAGTGTTTTACAAGGTTTGATTTTAAAAATAATTTTGAGGTGTCGCTTTGATTAAAAGCAGCAGACGGAATTATTAGAAGTAGGATGAATATTTTACTTAGTTTTTTCAATACTGCCTTTATTTTTAAACTCAACAAAAGAATGAGAGGATGAATGTATAGATTTTATTTTTTGTCTGTTTGATTTAAACTTTTTGACATATTTAACGCCTTCCCAATTTTTTCCAGAAAGGTTAGTAATTTTTCCTCCATCAACAACTAATTTTGCTTTTTTTTCTACATATACAGAAGCACCTTCTGGTAATGAAAGTGTATGTGTTAAAACCAACGTTTTTTTCTTTTTTATAATAATGTCTCCGCCAAAAGTTAAATTTCTCTTTATGCTGTCATTATTGTAATATAAATAGCGTTTCTCATCGTAGATTGCATCGGTAGTTGTTTTTATTTTATCTGCTTGAGAATTATATTCTTTATAAATAAAGGCAATTTGCTTGGGAGAAAGGTAATTTTTGCAAAAGTTATATCCCATAATATTATTGGACACAGAAATGGAGTCGCAATAACACGTGCTACACAACACATCTTTTTTAGGCAGGTCATCAAATTGAGGATAGTCTGTATGTGATAACCCCATACAGTGCCCAATTTCGTGAGCAATGGTTTCCATGCCACCGTTATAATAATCAAAGTTCCCCACTTTCATAAAAAGAGGAGATGGTCCGCAACCACCAGCTCCGTTGCTAAGTTTTGATTTTGTAAAAAAAATATGTAAGTAAGAAGAATCGTGGAAAGCATATTTGTTGAATAAATCAGAACTGCATCCAGTTGATTTGAATAAAAAATAATTTACTTGTTCTACTTCTAAATTTTTCAAGGGTTCCCTTATCTTAATTTTTGAAATATTATTTTCGAGATAAGCTGTATCAAAATGCAAACATATTTTAGATTGATTTTTTAAAAATACAATCAACGAATCCATTCCTTTTGGTTTTTTTTTAAAGTATTTGTAAGCGTGATTTTTTAATATAAGTTCATTTTTTTCCACGTCTACAGAATCAATTTTCCATGGAGCTCCGTTGCCTTTTCCTTCTGTCAAATTTTCAGAACTTATTAGTTCAGGGTCGACATGAAACAACACTTCTTCCACTCGAAATCTCATTCGTGAATCAACGATGTGGGGCACATAGTTGTCTGCTTTAAGCGTGGGCTTTGATAGAGTTGAGTATATCTTATTTAACTGATTATTTATTTCGTCAGCCAGTTTTGTAGAGTCTTTTCTATGAATAAAATTTTTGGGATTTTCTTCAGAGTAAAGAATTACGTGTGCTTTTATTCGAATGGTTTTTAATGGAAATTTACTATAAGAATCAAGATTATAGGGAGTGTACAATTCTAAATTATCGTAACGTGATTTTTGCGAAAAAGAATACTGAACGATGAAGAAAAAAAATATTAAAACAAATCCTTTGTGCATTTTAAAAGTTATAAAAAACAAAGTGAAAATTAAACTAAAATTTTTCAAGCATTTTAACAAATAGCCCCGAAATTTTCGGGGCTATTTTTGGTATGTAAATGATATTATTTACTGTATTTCTTTTCTGCTAATTTTAGCGCCTCGTAAGCATTTACAACACCAGCAGACTTACTCAGTTCACCAAATTTTATTAGTGGTGCTTCGTCTTCAAAATCACCAGGCTGACCTACCTTCATCTTTTTGTACTTAACGCTTGATTTCATCAAAATTTCTTTTACCTGAACGGCTGTTAAGTGCGGGTAATAAGACCACAATAACGCAGCCACGCCTGCAACGGTTGGTGCTGCCATACTTGTTCCGTTATATGTGTCGTACTCAGAACCCGGAACAGTAGAGTGTACTTGAACACCAGGAGCGAAAATATCAACGGTCTTTTTTCCATAATTTGAAAAA
Source organism: Bacteroidia bacterium (assembly GCA_046569885.1). Classification (GTDB taxonomy): domain Bacteria; phylum Bacteroidota; class Bacteroidia; order Flavobacteriales_D; family Parvicellaceae; genus JBKHVV01. The sequence goes on along the minus strand of JBKHVV010000032.1, from coordinate 5,693 downwards.
TTACCTACAAAATCACCTTCTTTTAGTGATGCAGATGATGCTCCCACTTCTATCCAGTTGGTAGCCGTTTTTCCATCGTTATATTTTGCCGTTGGATAAGCAGTAGTTTCATCATTGCTTTTTCCATCGTTTCCAGCAGCATGAACTAATAACACACCTTTTTCTTCGGCATATTTTATGGCTTTATCTACCGCTTCTTTATAAGGTGAGTAGGCTTTTCCAAAGCTCATATTGACAACTTTAGCACCATTATCTACGGCATAAATAATAGCATTGGCAACATCTTTATCGCGCTCATCACCATTCGGTACAGTGCGAATACACATAATTTTTGCATCGTGTGCAATACCTTTTATACCTAAATTATTATCGCGATTTGCAGCAATAATACCCGATACGTGCGTGCCGTGTTCACCATGCGGACCTTCGATATGATTATTTCCATAATATTTTTCGTAAGGGTCTTCGTAGTTGTCGCCAACAAGATTGCGTGGTTCAAACTCTAAATTAAGCATTGAATTTACTTGACCACCATAGTAATCAAATCCACCTTCAATTTGTTTTAAAACACCTTGAGAAAGTTCTGCCATGGCTAATTGTTTGTAGCCTTTTTCTTCATCATTTTTTGGCTCGTAAGCAGAAACCGTTTCAACAGTAAGTTCTTCTTCGCCTGTTAGCTTTTTCATTTCTTCTAAAGCTTTTTCAAAACGGTCTTTTACGGCTTGCATTTGAGATAGACCTGCATTGGCTTCATTCAATTTTTCGTTATAGTCAGATTCTATTTTTTTGTAAGTGTCGTAGTCGGTTTTATCTTGACCAGTGAGTGTTGATGGGTCAACATTTTTAAAACGCTCAGAATATTTTTTTACCAAACGCGTTACTTCCATGGTGTCATCACCCACATCGCCTTCGGCACCGCCAATAAAGCTCCAACCATGAACGTCATCAATGTATCCGTTTTTGTCATCATCAATACCATTGCCTAGAATTTCATCTTCATTCACCCAAATTTTTCCTTTTAAGTCTTCATGGTTGATATCAACACCACTGTCAATTACAGCAACGACAATAGTTGTAGATGTTTTACCTTTTAACAATTCCTCATACGCTCTTTCTGCGCTAACACCTTTTACACCATCTTTTTCTTTATCAAGTGTAAACCAGTTATCAGGAAGTTTTTTGCCGCCCATTTGAGCACTGTAAGTAAATGGCATAGCCATCAATGCCAAGAATAGTCCTACTTTAATCGTTTTTATTTTCATATCTTTTTGTGTTTAAAGTTTAAAGTTGAATGTTTAAAGTTGCGAACGTTATGACGTTTAACTTTACAACCCTCAACTGTCAACCAAATATAATAGTTTTTATTCAAAAATGATTCCAAAATTTTATAAACGGCAAATAAACGCCAATTTCTTGTTAGATTAGCACCACAAAAATGAAGTGATATGAGTTCAGAAGCAATCAATCAGGGTGGTGTAGAAAGCACCACAGAAAACGGCATTGCTACCGTTACATTTTTTCATCCATTAAGCAATTCCTTACCTGGAAAAGTTTTACAGCAATTAGCTGATGCGATTACAGAGTTAGGTAAAGACGATAATGCAAAAGTGATTGTTTTAAAATCGGCAGGAGAAAAAGCATTTTGTGCAGGCGCTAGCTTTGATGAATTAGTTTCAATAAACGATTTAGAAACAGGAAAACAATTTTTTTCGGGCTTTGCCAAAGTGATAAACGCTGCGCGCAAATGCCCCAAATTTATTATTGGTCGTGTGCAAGGCAAAGCGGTTGGCGGTGGAGTTGGTATGGCTTCGGCAGTAGATGTTTGTTTTGCCACTAAAGAAGCTTCGGTAAAATTAAGTGAGTTAGCCGTAGGTATTGGTCCGTTTGTGGTTGGTCCTGCGGTAGAGCGCAAAGTGGGTTTATCAGCCATGAGCCAAATGGCAATTAATGCTTCGGAATGGTACAGTGCCGATTGGGCGAAAGAAAAAGGGTTATATGCCGAAGTGTTTGATACAATTGAAAAAATGGACGCCTCTATACAAGAGTTGGCACAAAAGTTGTGCAATTCTAATCCCGAAGCGATGCGCATGCTTAAGCAAGTTTTTTGGCAAGGAACCGAACATTGGGATACCTTGCTTGCTGAGCGTGCAGCCATGAGCGGAACTCTTGTATTATCTGACTTTACAAAGAATTTTATACAAGGGTTTAAAAAGAAGTAGAACCTTTAAACCTAATATATTTGTGCTGCGAGCAAAATTTTTACTCTTACTTTGCCTACTATGTTTTTTTTCATTAAAAGCACAAGTTGTTACCATAAAAGATGCGACTTCGGGTGAGCCACTAGAAATGGTTACGCTATTTAGTGAAAATCCCAAAGCGCATACAACTACCAATTCTAAAGGACAAGCGAACATTAGTACTTTTAAAGATTCTAAGCAAATACACATCATGCTGTTTGGTTATAAAACCGAAACTAAAACGTATGATGAGTTGAAAGCATCGAGTTTTATTTTTACGTTGACTAGTTCGGGAATTAGTATGGACGAGGTAGTGGTTTCTGCTTCGCGCTCTACACAAACTACTAAAGACATTCCTTCGAAAGTAATTTCTATTTCAACTAAAGATGTGGCTTTGCAAAATCCGCAAACAACTGCAGATTTGTTGGGTTCATCGGGGAAAGTGTTCATTCAAAAAAGCCAACAAGGTGGTGGAAGCCCTATGATTCGTGGCTTTGCAACCAATCGTTTGTTGTATTCTGTAGATGGCGTAAGAATGAACACGGCAATTTTTCGCGCAGGAAATATTCAAAATGTCATTTCTTTAGACCCCTATGCGATTGAAAAGACAGAAGTGTTTTTTGGTCCAGGTTCTGTAATTTACGGTAGTGATGCCATTGGTGGTGTGATGAGTTTTCAAACACTTACACCACAGTATTCATTAAATGACACGCTTTTATTTACAGGTAAAGGCGTTACCCGTTTTGCATCTGCAAATTCTGAAAATACGTTTCATGCTGATTTTAATTTAGGAGGTAAAAAATTTGCATCGCTTACAAGTGTTACACATACCGTATATGATGATTTAAAAATGGGAAGTATTGGTCCAGATGATTATTTGCGAACAGTACATGTGCAGCGCATCAATGGAGTGGATAGTGTTATTCAAAATTCTGACCCACGCATACAAACATCTTCGGGCTATTCGCAGCTAAATTTAATGCAAAAGTTTCGCTACAATCCGCACGAAAAATGGGATTTTCAATATGGCTTCCATTATTCAGAAACGTCTGACTATGCTCGCTACGACCGTCATTTGCGCATGCGCAATGATTTACCAAGATATGCCGAGTGGAGTTATGGCCCACAAATTTGGATGATGAACAATTTAACGATTACACATCACGATAGAAATCCATTTTACGAAGAGTTGACCATCCGTTTGGCACAGCAATATTTTGAAGAAAGTCGCATAGATAGAAATTTGAACGATGATATCCGTAACGTACAAACCGAGCAAGTAAATGCGTATTCTGCCAACGTTGATTTTACAAAATTGATAAAAGATAGAAACACGCTTTACTATGGTGTAGAATATGTGATGAACGATGTAATTTCATTGGGAGAATTGATCGATATTTCAACAAACGAAACGGAAGTAGGTCCATCACGCTATCCAAAATCTACGTGGACTTCGATGGGTGTGTACGCCACCAATCATTTCAAAGTGAACGAAAAATTTATAGTTCAAGTTGGTGCTCGATACAATCAATTTATTTTGGATGCGCAATTTGATACAACGTTTGTATCTCTTCCGTTTACCACTGCGAACATCAACAAAGGCGCACTAACAGGAAGTTTGGGTTTTGTGTATCGTCCAACAGATAAATGGGTGCTTAGCTCCAATTTTGCTACTGCATTTCGTTCACCAAATGTAGATGATTTAGGAAAAATATTCGACTCTGAAGTAGGCACAGTAACTGTTCCAAATCCTAATTTGAGAGCAGAGTACGCCTATAATGCTGATTTTGGCGTAGCGAAAATTTTTAAAGACATTTTCAAAATAGATGTGTCCGCTTTCTACACACTTTTGGATAATGCTTTAGTGCGTAGAGATTTTACACTAAACGGACAAGACAGTATTCTTTATTTTGGAGAAATGAGTCAAGTGCAAGCCATACAAAATGCTGCTTTTGCAACGGTGTATGGTGTGCAAACGGGCTTTGAGTGGAACATGATAAAACACTTAAAACTTTCTACCGATTTTAACTATCAGATTGGAGAAGAAGAATTGGATGATGGAAGCGTTAGTCCTTCACGCCATGCTGCGCCTTGGTTTACGGTTTCTCGATTAACCTATGCCAATAATAAATTAAGTGTTCAGTTTTATTCTATTTACAATGCTGAACGTAGCTTTGAAGATATGCCCGAAGAGGAAAAAGGCAAACCGGAAATCTACGCAGCCGATGCTAACGGAAATCCATACACGCCTGCTTGGTACACGCTAAACTTAAAAGCATTGTACAATTTTGGAAAACTTTTTTCTGTAAGTGCAGGAATAGAAAATATTACCGACCAACGCTACCGACCTTATAGTTCGGGTATTGCAGCAGCAGGTAGAAATTTTATTTTGTCGGTAAGGGCGGGATTTTAGAAATTTTTATGGATAGTTTTAATTTTTTTAAATCAGGGCTTTAAATTTTTTTGGTGTCAAATTAAAAACTGTCAAGCAATTCTTTCTTTTTATTATTAAATTCTTCTTCTGATATTAGACCTGCTTCTTTTAAATTGTTTAATTCATTTATTTTTTTTGTAAGGCTACTCTTATCTAAATTGATATCTTTTATCAATTTTTTTGTACTGTAAACTGTTTTTCCTGCATTTCTTCCAATTTTTTCAAATACGGTTAGTGTGTCACCTTTTAGAACTTTATCATATTCAATTAAAACATTACTGGATGTAATTGCATATCCTTTTCTTTTACAAAGATCTATTGCTTTTGCAACATTTTCTGGGTCTGTAGAATAAAGGTTTTCTAACTTACTCCGATTCAAATTATCCCTATCTTCAACATCCTTTCTTTGCCCAGTATGAGATATTATGGTAGTACCATTAAATTTTTCAGATAACCACACAATTACATATAAAATTCCAAACACTAAAATCAAACCAAAAACAACTTCCATATTTACTGATTCTAAGTTTTTGTTTCTTTAAAATTTATCAGATGAATTACTTATGTGAGGTAAAAGTATAAGAAAAAAATGAGAAAGTCAATCAAAAATTGAAACAGCTATCAAATTTTTCTGAAATAAAATAGAATAGTTACCTTAGCGTGTCTAAATTAATTATCAATCATCCTATGAGTAAAAATACTAAAGAAATTTTAATTCCTGAAGAGGTAATCGCTAGTAAAATTTTCACTTTGAGGGGACAAAAAGTAATGTTGGATAGCGATTTAGCTGAATTGTATGAAGTTGAAACACGAAGATTGAATGAGCAAGTAAAACGAAACATCAATCGCTTTCCCGATGATTTTATGTTTCAATTGAATGAAAAAGAATGGAAAATCTTGAAATCGCAAAATGCGACATCAAGTTGGGGAGGTGGAAGAACCATGCCTTTTGCGTTTACAGAGCACGGTGTGCTTATGTTGTCAAGCGTTTTAAATAGTGATAGAGCCATTGCTGTAAACAT
>JBKHVV010000031.1:0-21189 GCA_046569885.1 Bacteroidia bacterium | reverse complement strand
TCAATCACGAAATTGTAGGCGACCCTACCGATGTGGCTTGGGCGGTATCGTTTAAATATCATGACGACCAACTACCTCGCCATCCAACCCAATTGTATGAAGCGATTTGTTATCTAGCATTTTTCGGTGTATTGTTTTATTTATTTTGGAAAACCAACATCAAACAACAACAAGGAAAATTATTCGGATTGTTTTTAATACTAGTTTTCTCCGCACGTTTCTTTTTAGAATTTTTAAAAACAGGACAGTCAAGCTTCGATGAAACAGCTATTTTAAAAACAGGGCAATTGTTAAGCATTCCGTTTGTTTTAGCAGGTTTGTATTTCTATTTTAAACCTAAAAAAGAAACTGTGTAACTTTGCATCAATGCTAAAAGTTGAAAACATAGCCTTTTCATATTCTCAAGAAACATCTTTTGATTTTCCAAACTTTGAATTAAAGCAAGGCGAACAGTCCTTGCTCATTGGCGAATCGGGAAGTGGAAAGACTACGCTGTTGCATTTATTAGCAGGATTTACAAAAGCAAAAGCAGGAGATATTTTTGTTGCCGACACAAACATCTCTAAACTAAAAAATGCTGCATTAGATAGTTTTAGAGGGCAAAACATTGGCTTTGTTTTTCAAAAACCCTTATTCATTCAATCATTAAATGTGGCTGAAAATATTTTAATGGCACAGCATTTGGGAAGCAAAAAAACCGATTTATTTGCCATAAAACAAACACTCAAAAAATTAGGATTAGAAGACAAATTAAATGCTCAAGTAAACACTTTGAGCGAAGGCGAAAAGCAACGCGTAAACATTGCGCGTGCTTTGATAAATTCTCCGAAAGTAATTTTTGCCGATGAACCTACGTCTGCATTAGACGATACCAATTGCAAAGCAGTTATAGAATTACTAAAAGGCGTTGCTAAAGAGTACAACTCTACCCTACTCGTAGTTACGCACGACAACCGCTTAAAACAAGAGTTTAACCGAAGCATTGAATTGAAAAAGTAATGGACATTTTTAAACTAAGTTGGAAAAATATTTTACACAAACCGCTCAACTCGGGTTTGTCTGTAATCCTTATGGCATCTGGCTTAAGCATTATCATTGTGTTGCTACTTACCAATCATCAGATAACAGAAAAATACGAAAAAAACTTAGCGGGCATTGATTTAGTAATTGGTGCAAAAGGAAGTCCTACCGATTTGATTTTATCTAGCATTTATCAAGTAGGAAACCCTACGGGAAACATCAAAGAGCAACAAACGTTGATGATAAAACGCAATCCATTTGTAGAAAAAACCATTCCGATTTCGTTAGGTGATAGCTACCAAAATTACCGCATTGTTGGCACCAATTTAGACTATTTAACGCTTTACGATTACTCCATTCAAGAAGGAAATTTGTTTGAAAACCCAATGGAAGTAGTGATTGGAAGTGAGGTAGCCAAAAACACGAATTTAAAAATCGGAAGCGAATTTAAAGGCGGACATGGCGTGGGTGAAGTGCTTCACGACCACGATGAATTTTTATATAAAGTAGTGGGCATCTTGAAAAAAAACAACACTGTTTTAGATCAACTCATCGTTACACCAAAAGAAAGCGCGTGGATTGTTCACAGTGGGCATAGCGAAGAAGGTGGTAGTTTTGAATTAAAATCGAAAAAAGAAGTTGAAAGTGATTCTACACATCAACACGAAGAAGAACATCATCACGAAAACGCTTCAAGCATTGAAGAAATTTTAGAGCATTTACCCGAACAGAAAAAAGAGATTACTGCGTTGTTGGTATTTTACAAAAATCAACGGGCAAAGTTTACCATTCCTGGACAAGTGAATAACAACTCTGTGATGATGGCCGTAGAACCACAAATTGAAGTACAAAAACTCAAGCAAATTATGAGTGCGGGCATTGACGGTATTACGCTTATGGGTTATTTTATTTTAGCTATTTCTGCCATTAGCGTGTTTATTTCGCTCTACAACTCAATGAAAGAACGCATTTACGAAATTGCACTAATTCGTGTGATGGGTGCTTCGCGTGTGCAAGTATTTTTAAGTGTTTTATCAGAAGGCGTGTTGCTTTCCGTTTTTGGTTGTTTGCTCGGATTGATTGTAAGTCATTTTGGCATGCATGTTGTTGCTAAACTATTGCAAGAAAATTACAATTACGAATTTTCGGGTTTTGTATTTTTAAAAGAAGAAATTTACCTCTACGCAGGTGCTTTGGTAATTGGCATTGTTGCTGCTGCCATTCCTGCGTTGATGGCTTATAAAACAAATATTTCAAACGTACTTAATAAATAATTATGATTTTCAAATTACAAATTACAAATTACAGATTACAAATTAAGAAGGGGCTTTTAGTTTTTTTAATGTTTGTTGGCTTTTCACAATTAGCTTTCTCGCAAAAACCAATTACGTGGGAAACTTTAAAAGATATAAAGTTTACCGACAAATGGAGCGAAGAATTTCAAGCGTATTATCAAGTTCCCAAATTCGGACCTGCGCTAAAAGCACTCGAAGGAAAAGAAGTCATCATTAAGGGTTACATCATTCCCATTGATGTGATTGAAGATTATTACGTGCTATCTGCCAACCCTTATTCTTCTTGCTTTTTTTGTGGACAAGCAGGACCAGAATCGGTAATGGAAGTTCAGCTAAAAAAATCGAATAAAGACCTAAAAATGGATCAAGTGTTGACGTTTAAAGGCACTTTAAAATTAAATGCTGAGGACATTTATCAACTCAACTACATACTAGAAAATGCTGAAGTTGTGGAGTAAATCCATAATGCTGGCAAGCTGCTGCTTTGTGTTTGCAAGCTGTTTTGTTTTAGAAGAAACACAAAGTCCCGAGTCCATTCAAAAAGAAGACTACAACGAAAAATTAGCGCGCGCGAAAGACAGCATTAACCATTACATTACGCTATTTTTAGCAAGCAATCACGTTTATTCTCCGTACGATTACAGCGAACTGTACGAACTAAAACCCAAAGAAATTCAAGAGTACGAAAATTTTGTGGCAAATGGTGTTTCTGACAGCATCATCGCACAAAAAAAAGCCTACATCAAAACGAATAAAATTTATACCACCTACGAATTAGGTCATGTTTTTTCACTTTCAAAGCAAGATACAATAACGGTTACAGAGCACATCTTTTACTTCTACCCCAACTTCAAAATAAAAGATTTAAACGTTAATTATTCGCTACAACTTTCAAAAATGGAATTGCTCAACTATGAGCGATTTATTTTGAGAAAACCGTTGTTTGACAGTTTCGATTTTGAGCAAAATGAACACAACGACAAAAACTATTACAACCAATTACATAAAGAACTACAACAACGCACAGATAAAAATGCCTTTTTAAAACATGTTATTTTGCTTACAAGCATTGCTTACGGGCAAGAATTTTTAGAACCACGTTACACTTGTAAAGAGTTGGCTCAACGTCATCTCAAAAAAACCATCACCGATGTAGAAATTATAAAAACACCTACCGATGGTATGGCTTCCGAAAAAAATTACTACTACCAATATCGCTACACCACTTCCGATGGCGTTTATGAAGTCGCTTTCAACGAGTTTTTAGAAATTGTTGAAATCTCTCCGAAATAAAATTTCCGTTTTAGTGCTTTTTATTGTTTCTTTGGTTCAATCAAAAACTAAAAAAAACAATTTTTATGAAACATGTATTTACATTATTGATTGCTGCATTTTTAATCAGCACCTCGTCTCAAGCGCAAGTAGCCATAGGTATCGGAACGGCTGGTGTTAACGTTAAATCAAATCCTGATAAAACCTTAGGTTTAATTTTTCGCCAAGATTTTGGGCTAACCTACCCTAATTTTAATTCCGAATTAAACGCACGCGTAAACATTACCAACAAAAGCGACATTAAATTTTACTTTGGTGTAGGTGGTGGTATTAACTATGGAGGTGACTCTGGCTCATATACGTATGTAAGAATGCCCATTGGTTTAGAATATTTTGCTTCCGACCGTTTTAGCGTTGCCGTAGAATCTGGGTTTTCATACTTCCTAACTTCCAGCGTATTTGGTATTGGCATGGGCTTGTTTGAGATTTCCTATTATTTTGGAAGGTAGAGTGTTGACAAAATGTTTGTAGATAAATGAGTTAGCAGATATTTTAACCAACGACATTATGAAAAAAATAGCATTATTTTTTCTGACAATTTTTACACTTGCAAAAGTGCAATCTCAAAACCTTTACACAGAAAAGTTTGACGATTGTGGTTTATCTGATTTTTGCTTGGATTGCGGTGACACAAAGGCACAACCGCCCGAAAACATTTTAGAAGAAATTTTCAATAATTTAGACAAATCTAGTCGTACAAAAATTAAAGGGATTATTGAAATCCAAGTTTTAATTGACAGAAGTGGAAAACCCTGTCTTTTGAGTGCAGACAATCAAACCAATATTTCTTCAAAAAAACTGAACCTTAAAAAGGCAATAAACAATACTTCGTATTGGCAACCAGCATTATCTGAAAACAAAAAAGAAAACTCTTCTGTTTCAATAATACTTGAATTTGAAAATGGGAATGTCATTTCTGCAAAAAGACGAATTTTTGATTTTACAAATCAATCTAATGCAAAATCCACTGGAACGCCTGATATAAAAGGAACAGATAAAGAAAAACTATCAAGAACTTGGACATTATTCACGCAAGAAAATTCAGAATTGCCTTGGGATATAACAAGAGCGGTTGTAACAGACTTGGATAATAATATATGGATTGGAACAGACAACGGTATTGTAAAAATCTATAATAATAATTGGACACATTACAATTCTAAAAATACAATAATAGCATCGCCTGCCTACAACAAAAACGAAACTCAGTCTATAAGATATGCTGAAGTTGATAAGGAAAATAACAAATGGTTTATTGTGGGTTGGGCTTTGTACAAATATGACAACAATAAATGGACAAAATATGATTCATTAAATTCACCAATCAATTGGGCAAGAAAAATTTTTGTAGATAATTCTAATAATGTTTGGTTTACTTCTTGGGACGGTGTTTCTATGTTTGATGGTAAAAATTGGACTGTTTACAACAAGCAAAATTCACAACTTCCTTCTGACAAGATATTAAGCGTTTATGTTGATAAATCTAATAAAATATGGATTGGAACTTTTGAGGGAAATGTTATTATTGAAAATGGAAAAACTAATCTACTAAATGACAAAAATTCGCCTTTATCAAAAGCATACATTTCCAAAATGTATGAAGACACAAAAGGCAATATTTGGTTTGATTTGTATAACGACCAATCGTCAAATGATGAAGGAATTTATATCTTAGACACATTAGAAAAGTGGACAAAAATAGATTTTCCTGATGAAAAAATGCTAAAAGAAAACTCAATCAACGACTTTCTTTTAGACGAAGATAAAAACCAACTATGGGTAACTTTAAATGGTGTAGGTATACTATGCTACGACTTAGAAACAAAAAAATGGGAAGTATACACTAACGAAAATTCAAATGTTCCAAGTGTTCACGCTGAACAAATCACAAAAGACAAAAACGGAACAATATGGATAGCAACATACTCAGGAGTTATAAAACTTAATGAACAATAAAAAAAATCTCGTAACCCCCGCTATCGCGAGTTTAACGAAGTGTAACTCGTGATAAAGCAGCTATAAAAAAGTCGCACTATAATACAACATTTACAAATTTTTTATTGCTTTTTATAGCAACTTTTAATATTTTATCACAAAAGCTCCATTTTCTCCAGTATAATAAACCGCAACATTCGCTTCATTAGCAAATCTTGTAATGGTTTTGGCATAGCTTTCTTTACACGTTCCGTCAATAATTATCTTTTCAAAATGGAAATTTTGCAACAATTGCTCTACGTTCACTTTGGTGTTTTGGGTGAGTAAAATATAATCTACATCAATAGGTTCGTCTAACACTCTTGGAAAAAAGGTGCTGTCAACCACAAACATTGTTTTATCCAAAAAACGGATAAAATTTTTCTGTTTGAAAAAATAAGTTGAGTTGTAGCTTGTATCAGAAATAGTCACAAATGTTTCTTTGTTCAGGTCTAAATCATCCCAATTGTGATTTACGTTAAACAACATGGTGCTTTTGTTAAAATACGTAGCCGAATCGCTTAAAAACACATGTTCAGAGCCATTTATAAAATCAATAGCTGTGTGGTCTTTAATGTGGTAAACAATTAATTTTTGTTGTTTAGAAAGGTGAGCATCTTCATACAAATCGATAGATAAAATTGCGATGAGCGAACTTAAAAAAGCAAACAATAAATAGCTTTTCTTGTACACCAAAAAACCAATAGAAGCAACTATACAAAGGTAAATGAGCCAACATTCTAAAATGGAAATAGAAATACCTTGCGTTAACGAATAAGGTAGTTGGTCTATAAAAAACACCGACTCGTTGAGGATTTTTATGCTGTAATTCAAAACATAACTCAACGGGATAAATAACCACGAAACTTTAAATAAAATAAGCACTACAATACCAACAGCTAAAATAACAGTCGCAGCAGGAATGACAACTATATTAGACACAAAAAAGTAATTCGGGAATTGATGAAAGTATAATAACCCAAGCGGAAATGTGGCAATCTGTGCAGCGATAGACACAGCCGTTATTGCCCAAATTTTATCCAGCAACCAATTTTTAGTGTATAGTTGTTTGTACAACTTTGGCTGAATGTAAACGATGCCAACCACCGCCAAATAACTCAACTGAAAACCTACTTGCATTATCAAGTATGGATTAAACACAAGTAGAAAAAATGCAGAAGCAAACAGCGTGTTAAAAATATTCGTGTTACGCTTAAACGTTTGCCCAACAATTACAAAACTAAACATGGTGGCAGCGCGCATCACCGAAGGCGAAAGTCCTGTAACAAACGCATAAAACCACACACACAACAACAGCAACAAGGCTTTTAAATATTTGGTGTGTTTGGATTTATCTAAAAATCCTAAAAAGAAATTGAGCACCATATACACAATACCCACATGCAAACCTGACACCGCTAACACGTGCATCGCCCCTGAACTTGAGTAAGCAAGGACTAAATCATCGTCTAACGATTCTTTGTAACCTAAAATCAAGGCAGAAGCTACTGCAAATTCATTTTCGTCTAACTCACTTTTTTCAAGAACATCCAGCATCTTTTTTCTAAAATCATCAGCAAATGCTAAAAGAGAAAAGGATTGGTTCTCTCCTGCCAAACGCCAAAATTCTGATGAGCAATAGCCTTGATGAAATATTTCGTGAAAACGCAAAAAGCGTTTATAGTTAAATTGTCCTGGATTTTTTGCGCCTTCAATTTCGTTTAACGCAGTAAACATCAATAATGTGTCGCCAACGGTAAGCGATTGAGACAAGCTGTCTTTTTGCAAATACACCAACAACTTTCCTTTCGTAGAAATTTGTACACTATCTGAAAAAACCGACAACACTTCGCCCTTTACCTGTATGGATTTTGGCTTATCAAGCGTTGGTTCTGTGATTTTTAAAAGCAGCGTGGTTTTTTTATTTTCATGGATAAAATTGGAATAGTGATTGTCATAATTTGATGAGGTGTACACGCCCACATAATTATGACCTAAAGAAAATAAAAGAAGCGCTAACACTACTCCATTAAGCCATGCATTGTTAATTGATTTATTGAGATAAACTAATAGCGCATAAACCAACAAAAGAACTACAGAAAAGTAGCCGTGAGAAAACTGAAATGTTGGAAAATAAATCTCCAAAACAATGCCTAATACAAAAGGCAAAAACAAACGAGAAAATGGGTAGTTACTCCAAAAGTTCATCTGCGGCAATGAGTTAGTTGGTCGAAAGTTACATTTTTTTTATACATTTGAAAAGAGTACTAAATAATTTTAAGATGATGGATAACGAACACATGCAACACGCCATAGAATTAGCACGAAAAGGAATGATGAATAATGAAGGTGGTCCGTTTGGGGCTATTGTCATAAAAGATGGAAAAATTATTGGAAAAGGAAATAACAAAGTTACTTCTACCAACGACCCCACAGCTCATGCAGAAGTAACCGCCATTAGAGAGGCGTGTAAAAATCTAAATACCTTTCAATTGGATGGTTGCATTTTGTTTACCTCTTGCGAACCTTGCCCCATGTGTTTAGGAGCCATTTATTGGGCGCGACCTGATAAAGTATTTTATGCTTGTACACGTCAAGATGCTGCCGATATTGGCTTTGATGATAACTTGATTTATGAAGAATTAGAAATAAATATTCATCAACGAAAAATTTCTTTCGTTCAAATTGAACGCGAAAATGCCCTAAAAGTATTTCAAGAATGGACTGAGAAAAATGATAAAATAGAGTATTGATTATTTTTCTTTCAGTTTGAAATATCTAATAAACTCCTTCCCAAACTTAATAGAATAGCTAAGGTGAGGATAAAAATCGGTAGCACTATTTCTAAATAAATGATACTCCAACACGGATTCATTAAAGATACTTCCTTTGGTTATTCCGATACCAAACGTTTGGTCAAATGTCCAACCACTTTGTAAAATTACCTGATAGCCTACCGTTAAATCAAAAGAAATATTAAATAAATTAGCCGACTTTTTAATTATAGACTTTCCAAAGTTAACATCATAAAATACATTAACAAATTGCTCGGTTAAAAGCAAACCAAAATAATAACCGGTGTTTTCTGCTTGAGAATTTTTTTTCTCTAAAAATGCCAACGGAAACAATATGGGCATAATTTTTCTTCTGTCTTTTTGAGGTAAAAAACGCTTAAACTCAATGGTAAAAAATCCTCCAAAAATACCGGTAGTAGTAATATCAGATTGATACCAATTCTTAAAAGAGTATTCTTTAATGTTGTACAGATAATAGGTTCCTCCGCTCACACCAACCGATATGTCTTTTCCTGCATAATATTCAAAACCCACATTGGCTCTGCCATAATTGTACGCATAGTTTGGAGCATATCCTAAAAGATTGGTTTTAATTATAATTTTTGTTGGAGGAATGGTAATAGTATCCGTTTGTGAAAAACAAATCGTTGCGCTAACAGCAAACAAAAATAATAGACCACTTTTTTTTATCTTTTTCAACACCTATAAAGGTTTATTCTTTTGCCAAACCTACAAAAAATAATTTATCTTTTTTGTGGCATTTTTAACATCAAATTGCCACCATCCCACTATCTTTACACTCTAATTTAAAAATCATCAACCGAAAATGAGCAAAGTACTGATTATTGGAGCCGGAGGCGTAGGAAACGTAGTGGCGAAAAAATGCGCTATGTTGCCCGAAGTATTCTCTGACATTATGTTGGCATCTCGTACCAAATCGAAATGCGATGCGATTGCCGCAGAAATTACACACCGTAAAATTCATACCGCTGCGGTAGATGCCGACAATGTGCCTGAATTGGTGAAATTGATAAAATCATTTCAACCAAAGTTAGTGATTAACGTGGCGCTTCCTTATCAAGATTTGCATATTATGGATGCGTGTTTAGAAACAAGCGTACACTACTTAGATACCGCCAACTACGAACCAATTGACGAAGCTAAATTTGAATACAGCTGGCAATGGGCATACAAAGAACGCTTTGAAAAAGCAGGCTTAATGGCATTGTTGGGTTGCGGTTTCGACCCAGGTGTAACAGGCGTATTTACTGCACATGCTGCCAAACATCACTTTGATGAAATTCATTATTTAGATATCGTTGACTGTAACGCTGGCGACCACGGTAAGGCGTTTGCAACCAACTTCAACCCAGAAATCAACATCCGTGAAATTACCGCCAATGGTCGCTATTGGGAAAACGGAAAATGGGTAGAAACAAAACCATTGGAAATTCACAAACCAATTGACTATCCTAACGTTGGTCCAAAAGAATCGTACTTGTTGTATCACGAAGAATTAGAGTCGTTGGTGAAAAATTTCCCAACCATTAAACGTGCTCGTTTTTGGATGACCTTTGGTCAAGAATACATCACGCACTTACGCGTGTTGCAAAATGTAGGGATGACCCGCATCGACCCAATTATTTATGAAGGTAAAGAAATTGTGCCTCTACAATTCTTAAAAGCGGTATTGCCAGAGCCATCATCTTTAGGTGAAAATTATGTAGGCGAAACCTCTATCGGTTGCCAAATAAAAGGAATAAAAGATGGTAAAGACAAAACCTTCTTTGTTTGGAACAACTGTAGCCACGCTGCAGCTTGGAAAGAAGTACAAGGGCAAGGTGTAGCTTATACCACAGGCGTACCTGCTATGATTGGTGCTAAAATGATGTTGGAAGGAAAATGGATGAAAGCTGGTGTTTACAACGTAGAAGAAATGAACCCAGATCCATTCATGGAAGACTTGAATAAATACGGTTTACCATGGCATGAAGCGGTAAATTTGGAATTACCACACGATTATAATTAAACTTTGTTTAATGTAACAATGTAGTCAATGTAACAATGTAACAATGCGATTAATCTAGTAATGTTATAATGATAATTTGAAAATTAAAAACGATAACACCTTAACTCGCTAACACATCAGCACAAGTTTTCAACCTTCAACTTTTAACCTATAACTTTATAACTAAAAGCATGAATTCATCAAAATACGTTGACTTCGATTTAAACCAAATTCCATCGCCCTGCTATGTGGTGGATAAGCGTTTATTGAGAAAAAATTTAGAGCTTATAAAATACGTCCGCGAACAAGCAGATATTTCCATTTTATTAGCCCTAAAAGGATTTGCCATGCACAGCACGTTTGATTTAGTAAAGCAATACGTTGATGGTGCTACCGCGAGCTCTTTACACGAAGCGCAATTGTGTATGGAAAAAATGGGTAGCAAAGCACACCTATGCGTACCTGTTTACACCGACCACGAAATGGATGAAATCCTGAACATTTCAACACATATTACCTTTAACTCGCTATCGCAATGGGAGCGTTTTAAAGACAAGGTAAAAAACCATCCTCAACAACATTCGTGTGCTATTCGCATCAATCCTGAATACAGCGAAGTGGAAGTAGATTTGTATAACCCTGCCGGACCACGTTCGCGCTTGGGTACTCCGCTTAATAAATTTGGCGATACACTTCCCGAAGGTATTGATGGTTTGCACTTTCATGTGTTGTGCGAACAAGATTCGTACGTGTTGGAACGCACTTTAAAAGTAGTGGAAGAAAAATTTGGACATTTATTGCATCAAGCCAAATGGCTAAATATGGGTGGCGGACATCACATCACCCGAAAAGACTATGATGTAGAGCATTTGATTGGTTTGCTAAAACGCATTAAAAGCACCTACAACATTGACATCATTATGGAGCCGGGCGAAGCATTTGGCTGGCAAACGGGCTATTTAATTGCCACCGTTGAAGACCTTATCGAGCACAAAGACCTTACCACCGCTATGTTAGATGTGTCGTTTACCGCACACATGCCCGACTGCTTAGAAATGCCTTACATGCCCAAAGTGTGGGGTGGAAATTTTGAAAACCCAACGGGTAATTTGTACCAATTAGGTGGTGGCACCTGCCTTGCTGGCGACCAACTTGGTGATTACTCCTTTGAAGAGCCACTAAACATTGGCGATAAAATTATCTTTAACGATATGGCGCATTACACCATGGTAAAAACATCCACGTTTAATGGTGTGCAACATCCAAGCATCGGCATCATCAACGAAGACCGCTCGTTTACCTTAGTGCGTGAGTTTGGGTATGAAGATTATCGAAATAGACTTTCTTAGTTGAAGGTTATAACCCCTTCCCCCTTCGGGTACTTCCCCTAAAAGAGGAAGAGTTTTAAAAACTATTTTTTAAATTGCTCCCCTCACAGGGGAGCTGTCCGTAGGACTGAGGGGTCATATAACTTAATTGCTTAATTTAGCCCCATGACAACCTGGGAAGACGCTGAAAATATAAATAAATTTGACCCCTTCGCCTTTCAGGCACTTCCCCTACAAGGGGAAGAAATATAAGGATTGGCTTTTAAAATTTCTCCCCTTTTAGGGGAGATTAAGAGGGGTCAAAAAACCACACTAACCATGAAAAACCGAAAAGACAACCTAAACAACCAACCTCACTTAACAGATAAACGAAAACAGCTCAGAAAAAATCTTACCTCTGCTGAAGCTACTCTTTGGCTATGCTTAAAAAACAAACAACTTTGCGGCAAACGGTTTAGGAGGCGGTATAGCTTTGGAAATTTTATTATGGATTTTTATTGCCCAGAAAACAAACTGGCCATCGAACTAGATGGCAAAGACCATTTTACAGCTATTGGTACTGAAAAAGATTTTAATAGAGATGAGTACCTAAAAGAACATTATATTACAGTGTTACGCTTTGAAAATAAACTGATTTTTGAGCGACTTGAAGTAGTATTGAATGAGATAAAAAACAAACTAATTTAACCCCTTCCCCCTTCGGGTACTTCCCCTAAAAGGGAAAAGTTTTAATAACTATTTTTTAAATTGCTCCCCTCACAGGAGTAATTTCCTACATTAAGGCATAATGCTTAAATTTGTGCTATGGAACTACTATATATATCAAAGAAGTTTAGTACACAGGAGCGTTGTATTAACTATTTAGAAGAGTTACGTTGGCAAGGCACTCCTATTTGCCCTTATTGTAGTAGCACAAAAGGGATAAAGCGCAAGAAAAGCATTCGCCATAAATGTTACGACTGTGGTCGTTCTTATAGTGTAATGATTGGCACTATAATGGAAGCCACCAAGCTTCCATTACCTAAGTGGTTTATGGCTATGGGACTTATTCTTAATGCTAAAAAAGGTATTTCTTCGCTGCAACTTGCTAGAGATTTAAATGTAAATAAAAACACAGCGTGGTATCTACAGCAGCGCATTCGCAAAGCAATGGATGAAAATGACACACTTCTAAAAGGTGTTGTAGAAGCAGATGAGACTTATGTTGGGGGATCCTTGGTTAATAAACATCAAAAAGAAAAGCACGCCAAACAGTACGATACCTGTGGTATGGAGCATAAGACCCCTGTTTTGGGTATGTTGCAAAGAAAAGGTAAAATAGTAGTTCAGGTACTCAACAAAGCCTACGGACAAGAGATACAACCCATTCTTAAATCTTCGTTAGACAAATCTACTGAGTTAGTAACAGATGGTTTCGGTGGTTATGCAAATCTAAAGGACTATTTCAGCAAACACATTGTGTTAAACCACACCAAAAATATAAGAAAAATAGGGAGCTATCACACCAATACCATAGAAGGATTTTGGTCTATGCTTAAACGAGCTATCATAGGACAATACCACAAAGTGTCATCTAATCACTTACAAGAATATCTCAATGAAATAGCATTTAAATACAATCACAGAAACAACAAAAATACTCTTGAAACACTTATCATGAACGCTTTCAAACCTAAATATGCCACATAATAGGAAATTACTCTCACAGGGGAGCTGTCCGTAGGACTGAGGGGTCATATAACTTAATTGTTTAATTTAGTACCATGACAACTTGGGAAGACGCTCAACAATTTATCAAAGCACACGAAGGCAAACCTTTGGCAGAAATGGCTTTGCTGTTGGGCAAACTACCTCAACTTCCTAAAGATTATATTTTAAATCAGATAAATGGGCGGGCAAAAGCCAAACAAAAATTGCCTGAATTTTATGCCAACGAGCAAATTATTTATCCTTCGTATTTGTCCATGGAGCAATGCTCATCGGAAGCAACAGCACACTACAAAGCACAATTATTTCAAGGCAAATTAGCGATAGATTTAACCTGCGGTTTCGGTGTAGATACCTATTACTTATCAAAACGCTTTGAGCAGGTAACTACCATAGAACCCAATGCCGAACTCATTGACATTACCACACACAATTACGAAGCGTTGAATGCTCACAACATTTCTGTGGTGCAAAGCACTGCCGAAGCATATTTACCCAACGCTTCACAAGCCGACCTCATTTACATTGACCCCAGCCGAAGAATAAAAACCCGCAAGGTATTCAAGTTGGTAGATGGTGTGCCCAACGTGGTGGAATTGTTGCCACAAATGTTGCAGTTGGCTCCACACGTAATGATTAAAACATCTCCGCTACAAGACATCACACAATGCCTACACGAACTAACTAACGTAAAAGAAGTACACGTGGTAGCGCTAAACAATGAGTGCAAAGAAGTGCTCTACATTTTAGAGCGCAATTTTAGTGGTGAGCCGTTTATTAAAACCATCAACTTAGGAAAAGAAACACAACACTTTGATTTTTATTTAAGCGATGAAAACTCAACAAAAATAAACTACATAGAGTGCGGCAACTATGTGTACGAACCCAACGCAGCCATACTAAAAGCAGGTGCGTTTAATAGTCTGTGCGTAAAATTTGCTCTGCAAAAACTAGCACCCAACAGCCATGTGTATATCAGTGATGAATTGATACCCAATTTTCCTGGAAGACGATTTTCTTTGAAACACATCTCCGCTTACAATGCAAAAGAAATAGCTGCATTGGGCATTACACAAGCCAACATTACCACACGCAACTTTTCGGATAGTATTGACGTCATTAGAAAAAAACTAAAACTAAAAGATGGTGGCGACACCTACATTTTTGCCACAAAAAATAAATTGGATAAGCCGATTTTGTTAGTTTGTAAACGCACTTGATCATGAATAAATTATTTTCCGTTCTCTTAGTTATACTCCTAGCTATACCAAAAGTACAAGCACAAAATGATTATGATGAATTTTATAACAAAACAAGACATCAGGTCGGATTTATTGTTTTTCCAGGATTATTTCTAAACATTCTTTCTTTAGAATATGGGTGTGTGCCAAACAAAAAAATTGAGCATGTTATTAATACAAATATTGGGTTGATTTTTATTGATGTTTCAGACTATAGAACATTAGGGATACATTACAATTTTAATTTATCATTGAAGAATAATGTACCAAAAAATATTTATTTACCTTTTTGGACATCACTTAGAAGAGCTAATTACTCTGTTGATGGAGATTTTTTTTCAGACCTATATAATTCTGCTGGACTTGGGATAGGATTAAAATATGACCACTTATATCGATTTGAGCTTGGAATTGGTGGAACTCATAAAAGAAGTGTAAAAACCGATTATTCTTTAATACCAACAAATTTTAGTTGGTCAAATTCTCGACCTCAAGAACGGTTACTACAGCCAATAATAAGAATAAACATAAAGTATATCTTTACGCTTAATAAAAAATAAAACACCATGAAACACTTATTATTCGCTCTATTTTTAATTTCAAACATTGCATTGGCCCAAGACAAACCTGCGTATGTGTTGTACAACAACAAAGGCAAAAAGGTTAGCTACGCTTCGCTCATAAAACAAGCCAACGCTAGCGATCTAGTGTTGTTTGGTGAGTTTCACAATAACCCCATTTCGCATTGGTTGCAGTTAGCCGTTACAAAAGATTTACACAAAACAAAAAACTTGATTTTAGGTGCAGAAATGTTTGAAGCCGATAATCAGGATGCGCTAAATAAATATCTTTCAGGAGAGATTACGCAAAAAGGTTTAGATACGATGGCGCGTTTGTGGAATAACTACAAAACCGATTATGCACCATTGGTAAATTTTGCGAAAGAAAATAAACTTCCTTTCGTTGCTACCAACATTCCGCGCAAATATGCCAGCATAGTAAACAAGAAAGGATTTGCGGCTTTAGACACGTTAAACAACGAAGCAAAAGCTTGGATGGCACCATTGCCCATACCTTACGATAGCACGTTAGCTACTTATCAAAACATCTTGACAATGATGGGAGAACATGGTTCGCCCAACTTGGTAAAAGCACAAGCTACGAAAGACGCTACCATGGCGCATTTTATTGTAAAGCATCACAAAAAAGGAAGTGTATTTGTGCATTACAATGGTGCTTACCACAGCGATTATTACGAAGGTATTGGTTGGTATTTGAAGCAATATGCGCCTCAGCTAAAAGTAATAACTATTACAACCGTTTCGCAAAAAGACCTGAAAAAATTAGACAAAGAACATATCGGAAAAGCAGATTTTATAATCTGTGTGGATGAAGATATGACGACAACTTACTAATGAAAAATGGATAATTAAAAATGAAAAATTTATTATTCAATTGTCAATAGTAAACAATCAATTTACCTTACTCTAAAACGTGCTTCGCGTAATTGCGCCATTTGTCAAGGACGGTGGTGAAATCTTCTGGTAATTCGGAATCGAATTGTAGCCATTTGCCCGTTTTAGGATGTGTAAATCCTAATGTTTTTGCGTGTAGTGCTTGACGTGGCATAAGGTCGAAACAATTTTGCACAAATTGCTTGTATTTGGAAAACGTAGTGCCTTTTAAAATTTTATCGCCTTCGTATTCGTTATCGTTAAACAAAGGATGCTTTATGTGCCGAAAATGTGCACGAATTTGATGTGTGCGTCCTGTTTCTAATTTGCATTTTACCAGCGTTACGTAATTAAAATTTTCCAACACTTCGTAATGGGTTACGGCATGCTTTCCATAATCGCCTTCTGGAAAAACCGTCATTACTTTTCTATTTTTTAACGAGCGACCAATGTGTCCTGAAATAATTCCTTTGTCTTCTTCAAAATTTCCCCAAACCAAGGCGTAGTATTCACGGTGAGAGGTTCTATCGAAAAATTGTTTGGCTAAATGCGTTAGTGCGTGTTCTGTTTTAGCCACTACCATAATACCCGAAGTATTTTTATCCAAACGATGTACCAAACCTGGGCGACCATAAAAACCATCACTTTTTTGTGGTAAATTTTCAAAGTGATACACCAATGCATTTACCAAAGTTCCAGTATAGTTTCCAAAACCTGGATGCACCACCAATCCTGCGGGTTTGTTTAGTACAATCACGTCATCATCTTCATGTAAAATATCTAACGGAATATTTTCGGGAATGAGTTCAATTTCTCTAATAGGATAAGGCAACACCACCGAAATAACATCTTGTGGTTTTACGCGATAGTTAGGTTTTACGGGCTTTCCGTTAACTAAAATATTTCCATTATGGGCTGCATCTTGAACTTTATTTCGCGAAGTGTTAGGAATTCTATCCATCAAAAATTTATCAATTCTCAACAACTCCTGACCTGGATCTGCTTTAAAATTGTAGTGTTCAAACAAGTCATCTTGTTCTTCTTCGCGCTCGAAATCTTCTGTCATGATGGTTATTGTTTGATAACTTTTTTATTGTAGATATTTTGATGCTTATCTATCAATCGTAAAATGTACATTCCTTGTGGAAGTTCGCTTAGTGAAATTTCTTTAGACGTTGTTCCCATCAACATTAATTTACCTGAAATAGTAAACAGTTGATACGTAAAATTTCGCTGGTCGGAATCAATACAAAGCTTATCTGTAAAAGGGTTTGGATATACGTTTACTTCCTGTGAAATTTTAGCTTCTTCTTCAATAACGTTTTCTTCCGAAAGGAAAAATTTATCAGCGGGTGTTTTGAATCCTGCGCGCATCATCAAAGTTCCTTCTAAAGATGTGTTGAACCAATCGCCATCTATGTTGTAATAAATCTTATCTGAATTATCGTTGTTCGTATCAAAACCTATATTAATTTTTACATCCGTTTCACTCGCTTGTTGAATGCCAATATAAAAATCTCCTGCTGGTAAAATCAATTCTTTATCGAGCAGATAATCTACAAATCCATCGTTTTGAAAACCGATGTACTTTGGTTTATTCAATCCAACATTTTGATGAAGCGTAGTTCCAGGTACGCCATCAATACCATCAGCAGCCCACACGGTAACATAAAACGGAACTACTTGTGCATTAAATGCTACTGGCTCAAACTCAATTTGCAGAGCACGCAAGGTATCTTGAACAACAGACGTAAATTTTTGTGCAATCAACGCGTTTTTATCTAAAACATAATATGCACGCTCTGCAGAGCCATCATCGTAAGCATAATAATTTATAAGTCGCTGCGTGTAAATGGCGGTATCATTATCAGGATTAAAATCGCCCAAATGTTCGTAAAAAGATTTTATTTCAAATTCAGCATAGTAAGGGTCAACCGTTGGGTCGAACGTAACTCCACTTGCACTTGGATTGTATGTGTGGGTAATGTCAGACTGTGGTAAAAAGTCGGGGACAATAGCTGGACCAACTAAAGTATGTTTATTTATACCAGAAAAATTTACTTCAACGGTATTGTCTTCATACGATTCAACCACATTATTCGTATTAAAATGTACTACTTTAAATTCATCAGAAATAAATGCGGATGGATTGGTAGCATAGTGTTCCCATGGCATAGATTCGTAATCTTTCAACATTGAACTTGGCTGATAACGATGGGCTACATCAGGTTGGTTGTAATCATTGAATGCACGGTTTTCATCTATGTAAACATAGTCTAAATGCCAATGATCAAGAGCACCAGAGAGCGTTGCATAATTTCTAAATCGAAATTGAAAACCATCAAAAAAATATTCATTTTGCTTAATTGGAATAAGCACTTGGCTAAAAACATTAGGGTTGATGGATGTTGCCTTCCAAACCGAATTCCACGTTTTATTTAGTGGCGACCAAAATTGTAACACTAGAGAATCCTCCACTTCAGGAGATTCTCCATTTCCTTGGTATTGATAAAAGAAACTCAAGTAAATAGAATCGGCAGGAATAAAAGGTGAAAGGCGTAAATTTTTAGAGGTAAATTCATCTGCTAAACCTTGATTAGAAACATTACTAATGTCATAAGGCAAGCCAACATCATCTGTGGCATCAAACGTGGCTACGCCTATCGTTGGTGGGTCAATTCCTTGGTGATAACTACGGTAAACAAACCTATCTTTCCATAAATAATTTACAGAATTAGCATCAGGATTAACCGTATAAACAATCAACGAATCTTGTGCAAAATCGGCATTATAAACGAAATAAATATCGGGTGAAGTGGTATTAAAAACCGAATCAACAAAGGTGGTATCTATCCAAACGCTTTTTGTTTCAAAGGTTGGTGGGTAAACCGATAAGTCATAAACATCAACCGTAATGGTAGGATTTGGAATGGAGTCTTTAACTAAATCGCCATTGCCATCTTGAGAAATATTGATGTAATAAGTAGTATCATCTAAATATTTTCTTCCCGAATAATCAGGCAATCCGCCAATCATAATGTGGTAAAACGTTTCTGAACTTACGTTAGCATCTGTGGGTTGGGCAACGGGCGTAAATTTATCTTTAGAAAAATCGTCTAAAAATGGCAGCGAAAGCGTATCGTAAACATAAATATACATTTCATTTACCGCTGCCGATTTCTTAATTACATCCGTTTGTGGCTGCATTAGCTTAGTGTTGTAATACAGTGGTGATAAGCCTTCTTGAGCAGAAAGAAAAAATCTAACTATTAAAAATATGCTTAGAAGAAAAAATCTCATTCAATCGGTTGTATCGAATCACGAATTTGGTTGTTGTAATTCAACGAGTCGAGAGGAATATTATTGCCTTTGGTGGCATTTTTATCTAAAAAAATAGTTAATGTAAAACCTGGTCGTTTAAATTGTGTAGGATTTACGCTTGGCAATGGATGTTGCTTGTAAGCAACTGCCATAAGTGTATCCTCTTTGGTAACACAATTAGAACACTCATAAAAAGGATAGATGGATTTATCTGCCAAATACGCAGAAATTTCTTCTGAAGAATAGCCCACAACATTAGGCACCGCAATGGGTTCACCATCTTGACCAACACCAACATAAACTATAATGGTACTTCCGTAAGGCACCTTATCTCCTGCTTTTACGGACTTTCCTTTGTAAACTTGCTTTACCACCACATCGCTAAACTCGTAAGGCGTTGGTTGATAAACGGGCTTTAGTCCAACAATGTCCATTTGCGCTTGCGCTAAACGCTTTGAGCGACCTACTAAATCGGGGATTGCCACCATTTTATCCTGGTCTGAAACAATGGTCAAATAGAGTTTTCTATTCGATTTTACATAAGATGGCGTTTCATCTGTATGCGCAATCGGATCTTGTCTTAATACTGTACCTTTGGGATGTTCGGTGCTATACACTTCATCAATTATTTCGTAGCGCAAATCACGTTTTGAGAGATATTCTTCCAACTCATCTTGATGCAAACCAATAACATTGGGAACGGCAATTTGCTCACCATGATTGGTGTAACTGTTAAGCCACATAAGCACCAACCAAACCAGCAAAAGGGTAGAAAAAGTAGCTAGTACAAAATGCTTCAGCACAGGTTTATCTTTAAAAAATTGGATTATTTTCTTCATCTGATACGTTTAGATTTAGCTTAGCAAACCTACGCAATTTTTTTTACCTAAACATAAGAGATATTATGCCAAATGTGTTAGTAACTTCAATTATTAGAAAACAAAATTATTTTAATAACTGAGTAATTTAGATGCGAAATTTTATGGATAAAATGAAAAAAAATATTGCAGTAGTAGAAGGTGGCTTTTCGAGCGAATCTGAAATATCTTACAAAAGCTCCGAAACGGTAAGAGAAAATTTAGATGCCAACCAATACAACATTTGGCAAGTACGTATTGACAATGATGGTTGGAATTTGGTTCAGAACAATGCGTTATCGCCCATTAACAAAGATGATTTTTCAGCTATGGCAAATGGCAAAAAAATCAAGTTTGATGCCGCATTTATCATCATTCATGGCACACCTGGTGAAGACGGAAAACTGCAAGGTTATTTTGATATGCTAAACATTCCCTACACCACTTGCGACCAGTTTACATCAGCACTTACCTTCAATAAATTTTATTGTAATAGAGTACTTATTAGCTTAGGATTTAACTGCGCAAAATCTGTTTTTATTGCTAAGAAAGATGCCATAAAATCAAAAGAAATTCTTGCACAAGTGGGCTTGCCCTGTTTTGTAAAACCGGCTGATGGCGGCTCAAGTTTTGGTGCTTCAAAAGTAGATAAGGAGAATCAGTTGGAGAGTGCCATTAAACTGGCGCTACAGCATGGCACTTCCGCTATAATAGAGGAATATTTAAAAGGGACAGAAGTTACTAATGGCGTATTTTCTTTAGATGGAAAAACTACTGTTTTACCAATCACAGAGATTGTTACAACCAACGAATTTTTCGACTACAAAGCCAAGTACAAAGGCGAATCGCAAGAAATT
>JBKHVV010000030.1:0-21664 GCA_046569885.1 Bacteroidia bacterium | reverse complement strand
TTAATGAGTACTAACCAATTAAAACAAGTCGCTTAGGTGTTTAACTCTTTTTGTCCACTTTTTTCTTGGAATTCCAGGCAAACCACCTCTAGCAGGGTCAAAAGTAAGAGAAGATCCTATTTTATCACCATTGTTAAATGCTATTACTAAATTGCTACTAGAAGATACGGCTGCATAGTTATAAAAATATGGTAAACTGCCATCAATTGCAAAATAATAACGATCACAAATTTGACTATTATAGGGTTCGTTTATGTCATATCTCGCCCAAGTCCAAAAATCATAATCTTCTACTCCATCATTATTTATGTCCAAAGAGTAAGAATCACCAATCCCTCCAATAAAATTTATAGTATTTATTTGCACAGTTGCAAACGAAGAGTTGCCAATTGCTGTAAGTGAAGCAGTTAATGCCGTATAATTTTTTAGTTTATTTTGTAGCTCGCTTTTCATACAACTTGGTTAATAGTTACAAGCAAAAATATGAAAAATAAATTACTTTACAACTTTCCCATACAAATCGTAATGGTCGGTAGAAGTGATTTCAATGTTTTCTTTTATCCCCATGTTTGCTTTTACAGCAAAAGAGGGTTTATAGTCAAACTCTGAAGAGTCTCTAAGAATTGTGGTTGGACTATATACACCATAAGAGCTTACTAATATAATTTCAGAGTTACCCTCGCCTAAAGTTTTTCCAGATTGAACGGTTGTAATCGTTAAACAACTATGGCTTAGAAATCCAACTATACTACATAGTAAAATTTTTACAAAAAAATGCCTAACTTTTTTGCGTTTAAGAAAATAATGACGGAGAAGTAAATTTGAATTGTCATGCCTTTTCATCATACAATATTAGCCAAAAATTCAGAAAAAATCAAAGTCTTTATTCTTTGCTCTTTTTTTCTAACTTCTATGAAACTCATCACTTCACCACCACCGAATACTCATACGGCATGCGGTTGAGGATAGAGCGCCCAAGGGTGAGTTCATCGGCATACTGTATTTCATCGCCAATAGAAACGCCTCTCGAAAGGGTAGATAGTTTCACTTCACAGTCTGTTAATTTGCGGGAGATATAAAAATTGGTGGTATCGCCTTCCATAGTGGTGCTAAGGGCTAAAATTACTTCTTGCACCTTGCCTGTTTTTACTTTTTCTATCAGCGAATCAATTTTTAAATCGTTAGGACCAATGCCATCCATAGGAGAAATAACGCCACCCAATACATGGTAAACGCCTTTAAATTGCATCGTGTTTTCAATTGCCATTAAATCGCGGACGTCTTCTACCACACACAGCGTAGAATGGTCTCGTGCGGAGTTGTTACAAATGCTGCAAATCTCGGTGTCGGAAATGTTGTGACACGATTTACAGTATTTAATGTTATTCTTTAAAAGTGTAAACGCACTGGAAAATTGTTCTACCTCTTGCTCGGAGTTTTTTAGCAAGTGTAATACCAAGCGCAACGCAGTGCGTTTGCCTACTCCGGGCAGCGATGCCATTTGGTCAACGGCATTTTGTAAAAGTTTTGATGGTAATTCCATGAGCCCAAAAGTCGTTAAATTTTACCTTCCTTTTTTAGGGCTTCTACTTTTTCTTTCAACAAGGTTAT
Organism: Bacteroidia bacterium; assembly: GCA_046569885.1. Lineage (GTDB taxonomy): Bacteria > Bacteroidota > Bacteroidia > Flavobacteriales_D > Parvicellaceae > JBKHVV01. Next base: position 20,053 of record JBKHVV010000030.1, on the reverse strand, counting down.
TAAGAAATCGATATGAAATTTGTGCGTGCGGAACGACAATACCGCAATGCGCAAAGCAAACTTACCACTCACATTGGTAGAGGAGATAAACACCGTGCCATCGTTGTGTATGGCTTGTAGAATTTCTTTGTTGATGGTGTCTTCTTCTTGCTGGGTTTTGTCCTCTAGTTTTACTCTAAAAATAAGCACCGATAAGTCGGGTAGAGGACCCGTAACCATTTCGGGAATTTCTTTTAATCGCTCGTAAAAATATCGGGTGAGCAATAATTTTTCTTTCAAAGCGGCTCTAAAGGGCTCTACACCATGTAGCATTAACGGCAGCCACATGCGCAGTCCTCTAAAGTGTTTAGTCAACTCGGCAGACATGTCCGCAGGAGAAAATTCATCGGCATTGGCTACCGCATCTTGCATGTAGTTGGCTTGGTAGTAGTGCGATTTTAATAAATATTCTTTGTCTTTTACCAACACCATACCTGTTCCGTAAGGTAAAAACAAACCTTTGTGTGGGTCTATTACAAACGAATCGGAACGGGTGATGCCGCTCAATAATTCTTTCTTTTCATTTAACAAATAAAAGAAGCCACCGTAAGCACCATCTACATGAAACCAAATGTTGTGTGCTTCACAAATATCTGCCAATGTGTTTAGTGGGTCAACCGCACCTAAATCGGTAGTGCCAGCCGAACCAATAATTAAGAATGGATTCAATCCATCGGAAAGGTCTTTTTCTACTTGTTGTTTGAGTAAATCGGTATCAATTTGGAATTTATCGTTAAGCGTTACAGGGCGATAGATGCATTCTTTCAAACCCGCAATGCGTATGGCTTTATCCAAGCAGTGGTGCATGTGTGGTGAGCCATAAATTACCGACTGACGGATGTTATCAGCGTTGATGTTTTTCGCATCACGAGCGCACACAATAGCCGTAAGGTTGGCAATGCTTCCGCCCGAAGTAATGTTGCCACCAAAATTTTCTCCGTAGTTAAATTCTTTTGCCACCCAATTGATGAGGTGTTGCTCAATACGCACGGCACCTGGCGAACCGAAAAACACGCCTGCATACACATTGGTTGTAGCTGCTAAATAATCGCCCAAAGCAGAAGTGGTAATACCACCACCGGGAATGTAGCCCAAGTGTCCGCCACTTGCAGCGTTTAGTCCTTCTTTGCGTACCGCACGTTCATATAGGTCAATTAAATCCTGCATGGGATAGGGTTCTCCAATAGGATGCTCGTAAATTTCTTTGCTTTTATCTTTTGAGGTGTAAAATGTTTTGAGTTCGTCTATGCTGTTTACAAAATGGTCGCTATAGGTAGTTACTTGCTCTCTTAAAAGAACACGTTGGTTGTGCGATGGCTCCAATTCTCTGCTAATTTTTTCTAATTCTTGCAGCTCTTGTTCTATGGTTTTAATCATGTTTTAAATCATGTTTTAAATATATTGACGTTAAAAACTGTTGTAACTCGTTTCAAAGATATAGTTATTTGTTCTGTTTATTTGTGCTATGAGCTCAGGACTGATATTTATCATAATCGCATCCTATTTTGCGTTACTCATTCTCATTTCTTTTTTCACTGGAAAGAGTAATGACAACGACACCTTTTTTAAAGGAAACAAACAATCGCCTTGGTATTTGGTAGCTTTTGGAATGATTGGCGCATCGCTTTCGGGTGTTACGTTTATTTCCATTCCGGGTAGTGTGGGCAACGATATGATGAGTTACATGCAAATTGTGTTGGGCTACTTTATCGGTTACCTCATTATTGCATTTGTGTTGTTGCCCTTGTACTATCGACTTAATTTAACCAGTATTTATGGCTATTTACAACAACGCTTTGGAAATTATTCTTACCGCACAGGCGCATTTTATTTTTTGATTTCACGCATCGCGGGTTCTTCTATTCGCTTGCTGTTAGTGGCAAACGTGTTGTACGAATTTGTATTTAAAGATTGGGGAGTAAATTTTGAAATCACGGTTATCATTTCCATTTTGTTGATTTGGGTGTATACGTTTAGAGGCGGTATAAAAACAGTGGTGTGGACAGATACGCTGCAAACCTTGTTTATGTTGGCAGCTGTTGGTTTAACCATTGCTTTTTTAGCTTCAGAGTTAGATATGAATTTTATGCAATCTGTTAGCGCGGTTTCAGAGTCTTCGTTTTCAAAAATGTTTTATTTTGATGATTGGAAAGCGGGCAATTATTTTTGGAAACATGTAGTAGGAGGTATGTTCATTACCGTTTGTATGACGGGCTTAGACCAAGACATGATGCAGAAAAATTTGACCTGTAAAAACATTGGCGAAGCACGAAAAAATATGCTGTGGTTTTCTGCTGTGTTAGTAGTTGTAAACTTATTCTTTTTGTTTTTGGGTGCTATGTTTTATGTGTATGCCGAAGCGAAAGGAATTAGTTTTCCAATGGCTGAAAATGGTAAATACGTTGCCGACCAAATTTATCCTTTGTTGGCATTAAAAATGGGCATGAGTCCGTTTATAGGCATCGTATTTATTTTAGGATTGATTGCTGCTGCTTATAGTAGTGCCGATGGAACGCTCACCGCTCTTACCACTACCATTTTTGTTGATTTCATGAACAACGATAATAGAACGGAGCAACAAAAAGTACGCACTCGGAAAATCATTCACATATTAGTGAGTATTGCAGTGCTGCTTACGGTTATTATTTTTAAATACACGCTGACAAGTAGCGCTATTAGTCAGGTACTATTTGTAGCTACCTTAACCTACGGGCCATTATTAGGAATGTTTGCATTTGGTATTATCACCAAACATCAAGTAAAAGATGTATTTGTACCGATGATTTGTATTCTTAGCCCTATCATTTCTTATTTTGTGAGCATCTACTCTAAAGATATTTTCTTTGGCTACCAAGTGGGCTATGAGCTACTCGCCATTAATGGTGGGCTAACATACTTAGGAATGTGGTTGGTGAGAATGGGGGGGTGGTTCACCCTGCTTCAGTAGGTCTTAAATAGTGGAAGTTGGTGGTGGAATAGAACACCTCTATTTTTCAGAATTGGTTTAAATTATACGGTAGCTGAGGCTCTCGAAGCTACCAAAGCAGTTGTGTTTCATCATCAATTCGTAATTATTCTTAACTTTGGAGGCAACACTATTGCGTATGCCCCACTTTCTAAAAAACATACTACTAAACCAAGCCAGAGAAATATTTGGAAAAGAAAGACACGCGAAAATCTCAGATTATTTAATAGCCAAAACGTTTTTACAATACAAAATTTCTGGCATAAATCTTTTTAAAAGCAGTGTCTATATTGCCTTAGGAATACTTTCTGCTGGCTTCGGTTTAAAAGGTTTTCTTTTGCCCAACGGATTTATTGACGGTGGTGTTACAGGTATCTCGCTGTTGTCGTCTCACGTTTCAGGTATAAGTTTTTCAATATTTATTGTGCTTATCAATATTCCATTTATAATAATGGGTTATTTCCAAATTGGATTGAGTTTTGCCATAAAAAGTATTTTGGCAATTATAGGTTTGGCATTTGCCGTACATTTTGTAGAATACCCAATAATTACAGATGACTTACTACTTACTTCTGTATTTGGCGGATTTTTTCTTGGCTCTGGAATTGGTTTAGCCATGCGTGGAGGAAGCGTTTTAGATGGTACCGAAGTTTTAGCTGTGTACTTGACTAGAAAAACAGGCTTTACCATTGGCGATTTAATTTTCTCCTTCAACTTGATAATATTTTCCGTAGCTGCTTATTTGTTGTCCATTGAAGTTGCCCTCTACTCTGTTCTTACCTATTTGGCGGCATCTAAAACGGTAGACTATGTGGTAGAAGGCGTAGAAGAATACATAGGTGTAAGCATCATTTCTTCTCACTACGAAGAGATACAAAAAATGATTTACGAAAAAATGGGCGTTGGTGTTACTGCCTACGGTGGCAGAAGAGGCGGAGGAAAAACTACCCTTAACGAAATGATTAAAACAGAAATCATTTATACAGTTATCACCCGTTTGGAATTAGCAAAACTAAAAAATGAAATCGAAAAAATTGACCCAAACGCCTTTTTAGTAATGACCTCTGTAAAAGATATAAAAGGCGGGATGATAAAAAGACGTCCGCTACACTAAAAAATTCTCCCCTCAAAGGGAGATTAAGTGGGGTATTTCAAAAAAAATTCTACTTTTAACAAAACAAAAACTTCCTAAATCATGAACAAAATAATTTCTCTACTTGCCATTGCTCTAATTTCTTTTAACGTTAGCGCACAAAAGAAAAAAGAAACCACACCTTCTACTACTGAGAACTCCTCTAAACTTAACAAAAGCGGTACTTACAGTGGGTTAAAATTTCGCAACATCGGTCCTGCATTTACCTCTGGGCGTATTGGTGATTTGGCTGTAAACCCCAACAATCCGTTTGAATATTATGTAGCGGTTGCCTCTGGCGGTGTGTGGAAAACTACCAACGCAGGCACTACGTTTACGCCCATTTTTGATGGTGAAGGTTCTTACTCTATTGGTTGCATCTCGTTAGCACCAAATAACGAAAACATAGTGTGGGTAGGTACTGGAGAAAACAACAACCAACGCAGTGTAGCGTATGGCGATGGCGTATATAAAAGTGAAGATGGAGGAAAGTCATGGAAAAACATGGGGCTAAAAACCTCCGAACATATTGGAAAAATCATTGTTCACCCAACTAATTCTGATATTGTGTATGTAGCAGCGTATGGTCCATTGTGGAGCGCAGGCGGTGAACGTGGCGTTTATAAAACTATGGATGGTGGTAAAACGTGGGAACGCATCTTACACATTTCAGACAATACTGGCGTAAGCGACATTTTAATGGATCCACGAAACCCAGATGTCATCTATGCAGCAGCGCATCAACGCAGAAGACATGTTTGGACGTATATTGATGGTGGTCCAGAATCTGCAGTGTACAAAACCACCAATGGTGGTAAATCTTGGGATAAGTTGACTAATGGTTTACCTTCGGGTGAAGTAGGCAGAATTGGCTTAGCCATTGCATCATCTAACCCTGATGTGGTGTATGCCATTATTATTGCATCGCATGATAAAAGCGGATTTTTTAGAAGTAACGACCGTGGCGCTAGCTGGAAAAAAATGAGTGGGCATTTCACCACAGGAAATTATTACCAAGAAATTTTTTGCGACCCAAAAGATGAAAACAAAGTGTTCTCAATGGATACATGGCTCATGCACACCGAAGATGGTGGTAAAACCTTTAAACGCACGGGTGAAAAAAGCAAACACGTAGATAACCACGCCATGTGGATTGACCCTAACAACACCAACCACTGGATTGTTGGTTGTGATGGAGGTATTTACGAAACATTTGACCATGCCGAAAACTGGCACTATAAACCTAACTTGCCCATCACACAATTTTACAAAGTAGCTGTTGACAATAGCGAACCCTTTTACTTTGTGTATGGCGGTACGCAAGATAATAACAGCATGGGTGGTCCATCGCGTACTACCAATGCTGCAGGCATTGTGAATTCTGATTGGTACATTACCAATGGTGGCGATGGTTTTGAATCTCAGGTAGATTATGTGGATCCGAACATTGTATATGCTCAAGCACAATATGGATGGTTGGTGCGCTACGATAAAAAAAGTGGCGAAACCGTAGGTATTCAACCGCAACCTAAAAAAGACGAAGCTGCTTATCGTTGGAATTGGGATGCGCCTTTGTTAATTAGTCCGCACAATCACAAAACATTGTATTTCTGTGCAAACATTGTATTTAAAAGCGATGACAGAGGAAACTCATGGAAAGCAATAAGCCCAGATTTATCGCGCCAAATTGATAGAAACAAACTGCCTGTAATGGGTAGAGTGTGGAGCATAGATGCCGTGCAAAAAAATCAATCTACCTCTATTTATGGTAACATTACTGCCTTTGATGAATCTCCAAAACAACAAGGTGTATTGTATGTGGGTACTGACGATGGCTTAATTCAAGTAAGCGAAAACGATGGTGGTTCGTGGAGAAAAATAGAAACCTTTGTAGGTGTGCCTAACCAAACGTATGTAAATATGGTATTGGCTTCGCAACACGATGCCAACGTAGCGTATGCTGCCTTCAACAATCATAAAAATGGTGACTTTAAACCATACGTATTAAAAACTATTGACAAAGGAAAAACATGGACATCTATCACCAATAATCTTCCTGCGCGTGGCTCTGTGTATAGCATAGCCGAAGACCATGTAAATCCTAACTTATTATTTGCAGGAACAGAATTTGGCATATTTTTTACCATTGATGGTGGTAAAACGTGGACACAATTAAAAGCTGGATTGCCTACCATTGCTATTAAAGACATAGCCATTCAAAAACGTGAAAACGATTTAGTGTTGGCAACCTTTGGGCGAGGTTTTTACATTTTAGATGACTATTCTCCATTAAGAACTATTAGCGAAGAAACACTCAACAAAGAAGCGCACATCTTCCCGATTAAAGCATCGTGGTTATTTATAGAAAATAGTCCGTTGGGTGGAAGAGGAAAATCTGACCAAGGCGAAAGTTATTTCACGGCAGACAATCCTCCTGTTGGTGCGGTATTTACCTACTACTTAAAAGAAAGCATCAAAACACAAAAAGAACTACGCACCGAGCGCGAAGCGAAATTATTGAAAGATGGAAAAGACACGCCTTACCCTTCTATTGAAGAATTACGTGCCGAAGATGCTGAAGAAAGTCCATACCTTTTATTTGTAATTAAAGATGATGCAGGAACAGTAGTACGCAAATTAAAAGCATCGGCTCGTGAAGGCATCAACCGCATTGATTGGGATTATAGAATGTTTACCACTTCGCCCATAAGTTTGCAACGCAGCACACCTGATAAATACGAAAGTTATGATAATGGTCCATTGGCATTACCTGGCAACTACACCGTAGAATTATTTAAAAGTGTGAATGGAGAAATTTCTCCGCTAGTAGGTGCAACACCTTTTGAAGTAAAAGCCCTCGACAACCAAACATTGGTGGCGCAAGATAAAAAAGCTGCCATGCAGTTTCACCAACAAGTGGCAGAGCTAAGACGCTCGGTAAAAGGAACGGCTAAATTGTACACCGAAACCAGCGAACGCTTAAAACACATCAAAGCAGCCATTGAGCAATACCCAACGGTGCCTTTAGATTTGATGAAAGAAGTGAAAGCATTGGAAAACGAACTACAAGCCATTAGCTTACAATTGCACGGTGACCAAACCCTTAGCAAGCGCGAATTTGAAACTGCACCAACCCTACAAGACCGCATAGATTGGATTGTATATACCACATGGTACACCACCGCAGCACCAACAGAATCGGCTAAGCAGTACTACCAAATAGCACAGCAAGAATACCCCGTTGTGTTAGACAAACTAAAAAAAGTAATTAGCTCTGTAAAAACATTAGAAAGCAAATTAGACAACTACAACTCTCCTTACACACCAGGCAGAGATGAGAATTGGAAGGAGGAGTAAAAAAACTATGAATGAGTATATAAAAAAGTTCTGGTACATTTTAAAGGAATGCAAAAAATGACGAAAAGAATGTTTGGCAGGCGGTACGCACAGAAGCGAACGCAAACGCCCCAACCGTAACGTGAGTGAAGAGTAATCTTCAAGGAATGCGAAAAGCCCTAACCGATTGGTTGGGGTTTTTTGTTGTGCGTGGGTTTTACTAATGTATGTCCCCCGCTGGAGGGGGAACAAGGGGGAGGAGTTTAGGAAAATACATTATGTACTTTTTCTGACACTTGATATCACAAATCATTCATTTTTAGACAAATTGACAGAGTTTGTAGAATGGCAGAATAATTGAATAAGTACTCCTATTATTAATTTAAATTTTTTAAAATGAAACAAAATTACTTATCCTATTACGAATTGCTAGGAGTTGACCAAAGTGCAACCACAGAGCAAATTAACAGTGCCTACAAACAAAAGGCAAAAGAATCTCATCCAGACAAAAATGATGGGCATCATACCGCAAAGACATTGTTTCAATACTATAGTGAAGCAAAGGAAGTGCTTACAGACTCTAAAAAACGATTAGAGTATGACTATCTGATTGGTATTAAAAAACGACCAGAGCCAAGACCATCAATTGTTCAAACTAATCATTCAAATGGTTCAGGAGCATTATTGGCTGCTGGTGCCATTGGCTTATTGGTTGGTATTTTTTTAGCGAGTGATTCTAACAAATAAAAACTTTGCAATTATGGAAGAAGAAAATAAAAATAGCATGGAAAGTCTAAACGGTGCTGACGATAATTTTTTGGACTTAAAAGACAAAGCCGAAAGAATTAATGATTTTTATAAAGAACTTTTTGAACCTACAGAAGCAAGAGATTCGATTGAGCAAAAAATTGCATCGCTTTATAAGAGACTTTTCGAGGGTTCTGAAGGAAAATTGTCAATAGAAATAGAAGTTGATGAATTATTTAATAATGCTAAGAAAGATTATGAAGAGTTCCAAAAGCATTTTGATGCCATTTCAAGATTTAATGGCTATCTGTTCATTGGAGATAATAGTAATTTACCTTTAGAGAAACAAATAAATAATTTATACTCCAAGCTTTTTGAGGGTACAGATGATGATGATTCCTTAGAAGTTCAGTTTAATAATTTATTAGAACAGTTAGAAGAACAACTTGAAAATATTAAAATCAAGGTTGATTCATTTAGTTTAGCATATGAAAAAGTTTTTATAGACACAAAGGATGAAAGTGGTAAGGTAGTAATACCCTCTTTAATTAATGCTATACAGGAACAAAAGAAAGAGTTAAATTCTTTAATTGAAGAAGCTAATAAAAAATTATATGCTCTTACTGACAGTTCCTTACACAATGCTTTTGCTAAAAGGGCGAACGAGTATACCGATGAGTTCAAAAAACTAGAAAAGAGAACACATAATCTAACTTGGGCAGTTATTGGAGATATTGTCTTGTTTGGCTTAGTTCAACTTTACTTACTTTATCATGGTAAAGACTTTAATTATCATCTTCTCATTTATCAATTTAGTATTGCAGGTGCCTTGATATTTGCAATTTGGATGTATAATAGAAACCAAAAGATTGCCAAAAAATTGGCTGAAGAATACCATCATAAAGCCGCAATTGCAGAAGCCATGACTGGATACAGGCAACTTTATGAGCTAGAACATGAAGATAAAGAGTATATGGAATTATTCAATTCATTGAAAGATCAACTCAATGTTAATCCTTCAAAATCTATTGACAAATTTCTTAACTTGAAATCTCCACAAGAAGAACTTAGTGAGTCATTGAAAAAACTTGGTCCTGATGCGATAAATCAGCTTAGCGATTTAATTAAACCAAAATAAAGTAAATAACAGTTTACATTTTCAACTCCACCCGCAACTTCTTAGGCAACTTAGCTGCCACCAAGCGGTAGCTATTGTTAATGTAGTCATTCCATGTATCGGTAGGTAGTAGGGCAATGTCGTTTATCTTTACCCATTGGCGTTTGGCAAAATAGGGCGCTTGGTTAATGCCATCGTGTTCGCATAGCTCGTCAAATTGTTCTTCTGTTACTTTAAAGCTCGCACAAACGGGTGTTTCGTCTAAACTCAACACCAAAAATATTTTTTCGTACACACAAAAGCATAGGTGTTCACCCCATTTCAAATCTTCGGTAACACCTTTCAGTTGTAAACAATGGGCGCGTATTTCTTCTGCGTTCATAAGTCTAAAGTAATAATTAAATTTCAATTGTCTCCCTTTGGAGGGAGATTAAGAGGGAGGTCTATTTCCTCCCCCTGCCGCCTCACGGAGGGGGACAATGTTTTCTTGGAACACTATTTGCTTACCAATCGTACAACAGTTCACAACAACTGTTTAATAAAAAGGAAAAAAGAACAACAAATAAACCAACGAAGCAAGTACTTTTATACTTTGTAAATTGTATCATTCAAAAATGAAGCGTTATCTAAGTCTTACCATATTCATCGTTTTTGTGTCGGTGTTTTTTAATGCCGGCAACTTGCCTTATAAACATCGTTTTGTAAAAGAAGCACTCCTTGTGCAAAAGCATTTTTTAGAAGAGAACAACTACCCTTGGGCAGATAGCGTGTTCACTTCACTTTCTTCGGACGAGCGCATTGCGCAGCTGTTCATGGTAGCAGCTTATTCCAACAAAGACCAAGCACACGTCAACGAAATTTCTAAATTGGTGAAAGACTACCACATTGGCGGCTTAATCTTTTTTCAAGGCGGTCCTTCGCGTGAAGCCATTCTCACCAACAAATATCAAAAGATGGCGAAAGTACCTTTGATGATTTCCATAGATGGCGAATGGGGTTTAGCCATGCGTTTGGACAGCACCATTTCTTTTCCAAAGCAAATGACTTTAGGTGCCATTCAAAACGACAGCTTAATTTATGAAATGGGCAAAGAAATTGCCTTGCAGTGCAAACGCATTGGCATTCACGTGAACCTTGCGCCAGTGGTGGACGTGAACAACAACCCGAACAATCCTGTAATTAATTACCGCTCGTTTGGTGAAAACAAATACAACGTGGCGCGTAAAGGCATCATGTACATGAAAGGCATGCAAGATGTGCGCGTAATGGCAAATGCCAAGCACTTTCCTGGTCATGGCGATACCGATACCGATTCGCATTTGGCGTTGCCCGTTATCAACCACTCTAAAGCGCGCATTGATTCGTTAGAATTGTATCCATTTAAAGAAATGATGAAAGCAGGTTTGGGTAGCGTGATGGTAGCGCACTTGTTTATTCCATCGTTAGACGATACACCGAAACAAGCCACCACGCTTTCGCCAAAAGTGGTGAATGGTTTGCTCAAAGAAGAAATGCAATTTAAAGGACTCGCCTTTACCGATGCGTTAAACATGAAAGGCGTGAGTAGTTTTTATCAACCCGGTGAAGTAGATTTGAAAGCATTGTTAGCAGGCAACGATGTGTTGCTCTTTGCCGAAGACGTACCGAAAGCCATTTCGTACATTAAGACAGCCGTTAAAGAAGGAAAGGTTTCGCAAAAAGAAATAGACCAACGCGCATTAAAGATTTTAAAAGCGAAGGAGTGGTTGGGTTTACATAATCAGCAAGAAATTAAACTCGATAGCATCTACGAAGATTTGAATAATGAACAAGCAGAAAGAATCAATCGTAAATTGTATAGAGAAGCACTCACGCTAATCAAAAATGATAAGCAATTAGTTCCGCTTAAACGTTTAGATACATTGAAGATTGCCACGGTAAACATTGGTTACAGCAAAGCAAGTCTCTTTACACAAACGGTAGAAAAGTATGCGAATGCCACTCATTTTTATTTGTCAAAAAATGCAAACGAAGAAGAGTTAGCTGCTCTAAAATCAAAGTTGGCAAATTACAACACAATACTTGTCGCTTTGGCAGACATGAACCAACGACCAAAAAGTGATTTTGGAGTGAACACTGCCGTTGCTAATTTTATTTCTGAAGTGAGTCAACAACACAATACGGTGTTAAGTGTATTTGGCAATCCGTATGCATTGAAAAAATTACCTACGTTAACGAATGCTACAAGCATTATCATTGCTTACGAAGAGAAAAGTTACACCGAAGAATTTGTGCCTCAACTCATTTTTGGCGGTGTGGCTGCTAGTGGAAAATTACCAGTATCTATTTCTAACATCTATCCCGAAGGACATGGCATCGTTACAGAGAAAACGCGCGTAAGCTACGTTGACCCAAAAGATTTAGGCATAAAAAAAAAGCACCTTAAACGCATAGACTCACTCGTTGAAGCATCTATCAAAGACAGTGTTTTTCCGGGTTGTCAAATTTTAGCGATGAAAGACGGGCAAGTGTTCTTTCAAAAATCGTACGGACATCATACGTATGATGAAGCCACAAAAGTAGAAAATCATCATCTGTATGACTTGGCATCTATCACCAAAATTGCAGCATCAACGGCTTCGCTAATGAAATTGCAAGAGGAGGGTTTAGTAAATGTTGACTCGACTTTAAAAACCTATCTCGCTGATGTGTTAGATTCTTCCGAATATGGAAACATAAACATCAAAGAGATGTTGGCACATCAAGCAGGGCTTACGGCATGGATTCCGTTTTATACCAAAACATTAAAGTTGATGAAACCCAACCCTGTGTTTTATTCTGCAGTTAAAAAAGAAAATTATTCTACGCAAGTTGCAGAGAATTTATATATCTTAGACAGCTACAAAGACAGCATTTTTGATAGGATATTAGACACATCTTTGTCTTCAAAAAAGAAATACAAGTACAGCGATTTGGGGTATTACTTTTTGAAAGAAATTTTGGAGAGAAACACGAATGTTTCGTTAAACTATTTAGCCGATTCGTTGTTTTATAAACCAATGGGCTTACGAACCATGGGCTATTTGCCGTTGAATAGATTTTCTAAAAACGACATTACACCTACCGAAAACGATAAAACATTTCGTGGTCAGTTAATACATGGCTACGTTCACGACCAAGGTGCTGCTATGTTGGGAGGAGTTGGCGGTCATGCAGGATTGTTTTCTAACGCGAATGATTTGGGTGTGTTTATGTACATGTTGTCGAAATATGGCGTGTATGGTGGTGAACGTTATTTGGAAGAAAAAACCGTTAAGTATTTTACCAAAGCACATTTTACAAGTAACGACAACCGTAGAGGCATTGGTTTTGACAAACCTGTGCGCAGTGGAAAAGGTGGTCCAACGTGCGAAGGTTGTGCTTCGTTAAATAGCTTTGGGCATAGTGGTTTTACAGGCACTATCGTTTGGGCAGATCCCGATAAAGGATTGGTTTTTGTATTTTTGAGCAACCGTGTAAATCCAAGTGCAGAAAATAATAAATTGATTAAGAATGGTGTTCGTACATATATTCAGCAATGGTTGTACGATGCTATTTCGGATACAAAAGAGAAGGATAAACTATGAATGTAGGTATTGTGCTTTACCCAACCTATGGTGGTAGTGGTGTAGTAGCAACAGAGTTGGGAAAATATTTAGCGAGCAAAGGACACAATGTTCATTTCATAAGTTATAGTCAGCCAGTACGATTAGATAAATTTGCCAACAATATTTTTTATCACGAAGTACGCATTTCTGATTATCCATTATTCACTTACGCCCCTTATGAATTGGCGCTTACAAGCATGTTGGTAGATGTTGTTAAGTACGAAAAATTAGATGTGCTTCATGTGCATTATGCTATTCCTCATGCGTCTGCTGCTTATTTAGCAAAACATATTTTAGAAGCGCAAGGCATCAATATTCCTTACGTTACTACATTGCACGGAACGGACATTACACTCGTTGGTAAAGACCCATCTTTTGAACCTGTCATTACGTTCGCCATTAACGAATCGGATGCGGTTACTGCTGTTTCAGAAAGTTTGAAGCAAGATACTTACAAATACTTTGATGTAAAACGCCACATCCAAGTAATACCCAATTTTATTTGTTTAGATGAATATAAATTGTCAAATGGTTGTGAAGAGAAAAAAGTGTATGCACCCAATGGTGAAAAAGTGTTGATTCATATTTCAAATTTCAGAGAAGTAAAGCGTGTACAAGATGTAGTAAAAGTATTTGAGGGCGTTAGAAAAGAAATACCAAGCAAGCTTATTTTTGTGGGCGATGGACCTGAAAAAAGTAGGGTAGAGCGCATGTGTAGAGATTTAGATTTGTGCGATGACATCAAATTTTTAGGACCATTAAAAATTACGAGCGATATTCTTTCTTTATCAGATTTATTTGTGCTTCCTTCAGAAACCGAAAGTTTTGGCTTGGCAGCATTGGAGGCTATGGCTTGTGGAGTGCCTGTGGTAGCGAGTAACACAGGTGGCATTCCTGAAGTGGTGCAACATGGATTTAGTGGTTTATTAAACAATGTTGGCGATACCGAAACGATGACAAAGCACGCACTTGAAATTTTAAAAAACTTAGATTCTTACAAAAAGAATGCTCGCAAATCTGCTGAGAAATTTGATATTCATGTGGTGATTGATAAATACATTAAGTTGTACGAGTCGTTGATAAAACTAGAAGACTAAATGTTTATTTATTCACTTTTTGGGTTTTGAGAAATTTTATGGCAACAATCAAAACTAACGAAGCAATAGGACTTTGTGGAATAGCCATAATCTCGCGAGAAACACGATAATTGATGAATACATAAGCTAATCCACCCAACAGTAAAAATGCTGCATAGAAAAGTGATGTAATGGTAAAGGATTGTTTTTTATCTTTCAAATAAAGTAGCATTAACAATAACGAAAGCGCAAAAAACAGAATAACACAAACCACTGTAAGCACCCATTTAATGGTAGTAAGCTGCTCAATAGAATAACCCGTTAAAAGCGGTTCCATAATAGAATGCGTATAATTAAAAACGGTGTAAGATGATTCTGGAATTAAGCGCAAATATTTGATTTGATAGTTGATGTTTACAAACACAAAATCTCGTGTAAAGTAAAGCGCGATGTGGGCTACAATTAACGCAAAATAGGAGAGTATACGCATCATTTTTTGGTAACGAATGTATTTATCCAAAACCACCACAAGCCAAACATCACGGAATAAACAATAATTTCAAACGTTACGTTATGATTGAATTCTAGCCACTGCTGGTAATCTTTCGCCACCCACGTGAGCACAGTAACCCGAAGAATATTTACTACGTGTAAAATCAAAATTCCTAAAGGAATGTACCATAGTTTGTGAACATGATTTTTGGGTAGGGCAATAATGATAGAGGCAAAAATTCCGAAGAGTTTAATGCCATTGCAGCGGTCGCCAATGGCAACGCCACGTTGAAAATCTTCGTGCAAACTAAAAATAATTTGGTTGTAGCCCGAGTAATCTAAAAAAGTTTGGAAGCCCAATGCAGACAATATCCAATCAGAAATTTCTGCCAAATTTGCAGACACATAATGATCCCAATAGGTATCGGTGTGAATGTAATTTTCGTACAACAAAAGCCAAGAGGTTACTAGCATAGCACTAACAAACAAGAAAAGAAGTACGGGTTTTGTTTTTTCGTTAATCATAACGAGTACAAAAATAAAAGGTTGAGATTAATCTCGACCTTTTTGATTCATTTTATAGAGTTTCCTTCCGCCTAGCACAGCACCTGCTGCGAGTAGGTAAGTAAGTCCACCATCAATAGGAATTGGGTTACAAGGAGGAGGCCAACAGCCAGGACCACCTCCACCACCTGGAGGTGGTGGAGGCGCTGCTCCAAAGACAACAATGCCTAATAAAATAAAGGCAGAAAGTAGTAAATATTTAGCTTCAAACAATCTTTTCATACATCTATATTGATATGCAAATCATTTAACTTAATGTGCAAATATACGTAATTTATTAAATGCAACAAAAATTTTTAATTTTATACAACTTAGTATTTTTTTTTAGGGTAAAGTAGATTGCTTTTTGTAAATTTGCTGTTCTTTACATAGACAAAACGCTGAATGCCAAAAAAAGAAAATAAAGCCGTACAAGACCCGCTACTTAATATAGATGATTTGAGGGTAGTTTTTAAAATTCTTAGAAAAAATTGGTATTACCTAGTTTTTTTGCCTGTTTTAGCAGGGATAGTTGCCTATTTTTATACGTATAGACAACCTACCATCTACGCTGCAAAAACGAGAATACTTTTAAAGTCTAATGAAGTTTATGACTACCAAGAAAGAATTTATTCGAATATTGGTTATTATGGTTACTATGGCGATATCACCAATCAGATTAGAATACTACAATCGCACGATATTATAGAAGCGACTTTAGACAAATTAGATTTTGAGGTATCTTATTTCATTGTTGGCAAACTTAAAATGTCTGATATGTTTAGCAACGTTCCATTTGTGGTTACTATTAACCTAATGAGACCAGACCTTTATGATAAATTTATAGAGTTTGATTTTATTGACATTGATACCTATAGGCTTACTTATACACTTGGCGATAAGGAATTTTCTTTTGAACATAAGTTTGGACAGGAGGAGGTTACAAATCACTATAAAATAATTTCTAAGAAAAGAGAGCCGATGTTTAACAACTCTTTTATTGAGAGTTATAAAAATATTAATTATCAAATTAAAATTAATTCAAAAGCATCTTTAATTGATAAAGTAAAAGGCGGAATAAAAGTTGAAAATTTAGAGTACTCGTCTATTTTAGATATCAGTTTAGAGGATGAAATTCCACTAAGAGCAAAAACATTCTTGGATACTTTGTCTATGGTTTATATAAATTATTCACTTCAAAGCGAATTTGATATAAATGAAAAAACGGCAGAGTATATCGATAAGCAATTAGAAGAAGTTGTGTTAATATTAGACACTATTGAAACCGAACTAGAGCAGTATAAATCTAGTAAAGCAATTCTCGACATAGGCAAAGAGTCTCAAGAATACTTTGAAAAATATGTGGGATACGAGGGTGAAATTAGCAGGTCTGAATTGATGCTTCAATCAATCAATAATTTGGAAGAATACATCTTAAATTTAGAGGATGAAAATTTACTACCTCCTAACTTATATTTGCTTGAAAACGACCCGTTTCTTAGAAGTTCTGTACAGAGTGTATATGAAATGCAGCTTGAGAAGTATAAAAGTTTAAATAGCATCACTACGACCCACAAATCGATTTCTGAAAAAGGCACAACATTAGAATCTTTAAAAAAAGATATTTTAACGTATTTAATAAATACAAAAACAGCCATATCGCAAAAAAAAAGTGATTTAGAAAGCCAACGCGATTTCTATCAGGCTAAAATTAAGCGATTACCAAAATCGCAAAGAGATCTTTTGTCTATTGAGAGAAAACAGAGTGTAAATCAAAATTTATTTGTTTTTTTACTAGAAAAAAAGGCCAATACACGTATCGCGCGCGCTGGTATCATTCCCCAAACAAAAATTATAGAGAGGGCAAGACCCATAGGAAAAGTAAGACCCGATAAGAATAGAACAATGTACGTGTTTATTATTGCTGGGCTTATACTAGCTAGCTTGATAGCATTTATTCGGTTTATATTCTTTGAGCGTATTGAAAGTATAAACGAACTCACATCTATAACAAACCTATCTGTTCTTGGTGGTATACCCAATAACCCCGACATTCTTCAAGACCCTTTGCCAGTAATTCATAGTTCTAAGTCAAATGCTACAGAGTCTTTTAGACATCTAAGAACCAATTTAACCTATCTTAACCCCGAGAAGGACAATAAACTTCTTTTGGTTTCTTCTATTCATCCGGGAGAAGGAAAAACGTATATATCTTCAAATTTATCGTCTATAATTGCTAAGGCAAACAAAAAAGTACTACTTATCGACTTTGATTTGCACAAGCCAAAAGTTCATAAGATGTTTGATTTAGAAAAGGATAATGGAATTTCTAATTTTTTGATAGGGCAACAAGATATTGTTTCGATTATTAAAAAAAGTGTAGTAGAAGGTTTAGATGTCATCACCGCAGGGCCTGTCCCTCCCAATGCCTCAGAGCTAATACTCTCTGATAGGGTAAATGATTTGATAAATTATGCAAGAGCTAATTACGATTTAGTTGTATTAGACACACCACCCATTGGTTTGATAAGCGATGCCGTAGTTCTTATCAATAAATGCGATGCAGCTATTTTTGTAATGAATGTGAAATTTGCAAGAAAGCAATCTGTTAGATTTTTAGAAGAAATTATTGAGAAAAACAACCTAAAGAATATTGGTATCGCCCTAAACAACATAAAAGTCCGCAGATGGAAGTATTACTCTAAGTATGGCTACAAATATGGTTATGCTTATAACTATGGCTATGGCTATGGCTACGGCTACGGCTCTTATACGGATGATGTAAAGTAAAAAAGTTTTGGAAGAAAAAAACTGGACAACCATCATATCTCCTAAAAAGTCTTTACTTGATTTTGAATTAAAAGAAATATTCAAATACAAAGACCTACTACTCCTTTTTGTAAAGAGAGACTTTGTTACGATTTACAAACAAACCATTCTTGGTCCACTTTGGTTTTTTATACAACCTATTTTAACTAGCTTAGTTTTTACCGTTATTTTTGGGAACATTGCGGGGATTCCTACGGATGGTGTGCCAAAAATTTTATTTTATTTAGCTGGGATTACCTGTTGGAACTATTTTAGCGAGTGTTTAACTAAAACATCAGACACCTTTATAACCAATCAAACTATTTTTGGCAAGGTTTATTTTCCAAGATTAATTATCCCGTTATCTATTGTTTTTTCATCGCTGATAAAATTTCTTGTTCAATTTTTATTATTTTTAATCTTTTACATCTACTTTATCTCTTCAGGAACTCATATTTCACCCAATATCTATATCTTCCTCTTACCATTTTTAATTATTTTAATGGCATTTTTGAGCTTAGGACTAGGAATAATTATTTCATCACTAACCACTAAGTATCGCGATTTACGGTTCTTAACAAAATTTGGAGTTCAATTGTGGATGTATGTAACCCCCGTTATCTATCCTTTGTCTCAATTAAAAGGTAAGATGCTTTTTTTAGCTACATTAAATCCAATGACGTCTATCATTGAAACCTTTAAATTTGCTTTCTTGGGTAAAGGCACATTTAGCTGGAATTATTTGTTGTATAGCTCTGTTTTTACATTGGTAGTAATAGTAATTGGTGTTTTATTTTTTAATAAAACAGAAAAGAACTTTATGGATACGGTATGAGCAAAGTTAGAATTGAGGTCGAAAACCTATCAAAGCAATATCGCTTAGGTGAAGTGGGTACAGGAACTATTTCTCATGACCTTAACCGTTTTTGGTATAAAATTAGAGGCAAAGAAGACCCCTATTCAAAAATCGGTGCCATTAATGATAGAGCGTCCAAAGGGCAAGATAAATACGTTTGGGCATTAAAGGATATAGATTTTAAGGCAAATGAAGGCGAAGTACTGGGTATTATTGGTAAAAATGGAGCCGGTAAATCAACACTGTTAAAAATTTTATCAAGAATAACTACACCTACTACCGGACAAATTAAAATAAATGGAAGAGTTGGTGCACTGCTAGAAGTAGGTACGGGAATGCATCCAGAACTTACGGGAAGAGAAAATATATTTCTAAATGGTGCTATACTTGGAATGACAAAACATGAAATCAAATCAAAATTTGATGAAATTATTGATTTTTCCGGAATAGCAAAATACGTAGACACGCCACTAAAGCGATATTCTTCGGGAATGCGTGTACGTTTAGGTTTTGCCGTGGCAGCGTTTTTAGAACCAGAAATTTTAATTGTAGATGAAGTATTGGCTGTGGGCGATGCCGAATTTCAAAAGCGTGCTATAGGAAAAATGCAAGAAGTAAGTCAGGGGCATGGCAGAACTGTACTTTTTGTGAGTCATAATATGGGAAGTATGCGTCAACTTTGTTCTAAAGGGTTAGTACTTACTAATGGAAAAATTTCTTATCGAGGGTCTATTGATGATTGCATAGATAAATATATAGGGTTCAATGATGCTAAAACATCTAATATTTATGAAAATATTAATCATAGAGAAGATTCAGACATTCTTTCAGTTAAGATTGTTAAAGGAGAAACTCTTTCAAGTGTATTTGGCTTTGACGATAAAATTTCTGTTTTGATAAAACTTAAACAATCTTCGCTACATAATAGTGCCATACTGTCACTTAGAGTAAAAGACAGTCTTGAAAGAAGTGTTTTTTCTACAATTTATAATGTTCCAAGCAATAATCTCCCGTCAGAGCTGTACGAATTTATAGTCGATTTTCCCAAGGCGTTTCTTGTCCCCAATAATTATAAATTAACGGTAAGTTATCATATACCAAATATAGAGTTAATAAGAAGTTTAGAAAATGTAGTTAACTTTAGTATAGAGGAAACAGGGTCGGATTATTATAAGTTTTTGTCTCGTGACTTTGGATGTGTTTTTGCTGATTGTGAATGGAAAGTTCTTCGTAAGTGAAGCCTATTAATTATATAAAGAGAATTGAAAAAAAGTTATTTACCAGAACTTATTATGTTTTTGGTGATAGCCATACAG
>JBKHVV010000029.1:0-21795 GCA_046569885.1 Bacteroidia bacterium | reverse complement strand
GCGGCTTTATAAATCTCGTGACGAAAAAACAAGTGCCTTCTTAATACTAACAGACGAAGAAATAAGGACTATAATCATGGCAGAAAAGCTTGACCTTAATAAGCTCTACGAACTTTTGCCGAAGAAAAAAGTCATTAGCTATGGAGAAGATATACTTACTAAAATAAAATACTCAAGCGACTATACAATTGGTAAAGTTGTTAGCGTTTGGTATCAAGACAACTCCAATTCTTACGACAGAGTTAAGCTTAAAAATTTACAGACTGGTGAAGAAAAATGGTTCGACACTACATACGAACTCCCATCAAAAGAAAGACTTCTCGCTGTCAAAATCAATAAGACTTGGTTCAATCAATACTTGTACCTAGACAACTAAACAGCTGCTAACCCCAACCAACAAAAGAGATGCTTTTGCCAACAAATTGGCATCGGTATGGCAAAGAAAAAAATACTGTAGTAGTTTTAACCCCTCTTTAATCTCCCCTAAAAGGGGAGAAGTTTTTAGTTTTTTTTATTCTTCCCCAGTTGGCGCGAGTTTAATGTAATGTAACTCGTGCTAAACCCAACCAATAAAAGAGATGCTTCTGCTAACAAATTGGCATCGGTATGGCAAATAAAGGAGATACTTCGCTACGCTCAGTATGACAAAAAAGTAGGTTGTCATTCTGAACCTGCCTGCGGTAGGCAGGCGTAGTGAAGAATCTAAAAAATGTTCTGTTTTAATAGATAGTTTTTCTTACATTTGAAAAAACGAGCATACAACAATTCCATGAGTAATATAAAATTATTTGAAGAAAAAACCGTCCGAAGCGTTTGGGATGAAGAAAAAGAACGTTGGTACCTATCAATTATTGATGTGATTGCCGTTTTAACAGAAAGTATTGACCCAAATGCTTACTGGCGAAAACTGAAACAACGGCTAAAGCAAGAAGGAAATGAAACCGTGACGAATTGTCACGGTTTGAAAATGCTTGCAGCAGACGGCAAAATGCGTATGACCGATGTTGCCGATACCGAACAGCTATTGCGACTAATACAATCCATTCCATCGCCCAAAGCAGAGCCATTCAAGCAATGGTTGGCTCAAGTTGGTTCAGAACGATTGGATGAAATGCAAGACCCCGAACTTTCAATAGATAGAGCATTAGAGCAATACCTGAAACTTGGTTATTCAGAAAATTGGATTAATCAGCGCCTCAAAAGCATTGAAATACGAAAAGAACTAACCGATGAATGGAAAAAAATAGGATTAAAAGAAGGTACTCAGTTTGCCACACTGACCGACATCATTACCAAAGCATGGAGCGACAAAACCACCAAAGAGTATAAAATATTGAAAGGACTGAAGAAGAAAAATTTACGAGACAACATGACCAACACCGAACTTATCTTGAACATGTTGGCAGAAGCATCTACAAAAGATATTTCGACAGCAACCAACCCAAAAGACTTTGAGGAAAGTAAAAAAGTAGCCAAGCAGGGCGGTAATGTTGCGCGCGTAGCAAGAAAGGAACTGGAAGCAAAAACTGGCAAAAAAGTAGTTTCAGCACTCAATGCAAAAACCGTTTTACAATTGTCAAAGAAAAAGAAATAAAATACTCCCCCAGTTGGCGCGAATTTAATGTAATGTAACTCGTGCTAAACCTACTCTATTTTCTAGTAGTAAACACAGTGCGCGGTAGGATATCTTCGTGTGCACCTTTAACAGCCACCATAACCGCATACACCAATATGCTTATTATTGCCGCAAAGAAACACCAAACGGACACCACATACCCTTGATAAAATACGGTAGAAATAACGTAAGAAACCAAAATGGATAAACCCAAATAACTCATTCTTTTTAAACTACAATACAGCGGTGGCACAATGGTAGCAATAACGTACAACATACCGCCATACTTGCTCAATGCCGCTGGGTAATCTTGCATATACGCAATATGATAGCCATCAATGTTGGCTTCAATCGTGTAGTTAAACAAACAAAAAAGCAAGTATAACGACACAACAGAACCAAGACCTACCAAAATTCCCAAAATCTTTTTCCGATTGACATTCGGTTCAATTTTAAACACCGAAAACGGAACCCAAAAGGGCCAAATAACCTGCGCAATAAACAAAAACACATAGCTTGTAACCATTTGTAGAGAAGCATTGCCCGAATCTGCAAAAGACAGCCATAACAAGCCCTCTGTAATTTGCTGCACCGCAAAAATAAGCGGAATACTGGCAAAAGGAATTTCAGACGGAGTTTTCACTTGCTTTAGAGAAGCAACCCCTATGACAGAAAGGACGGCACCTGCCCCAAAACTTGCACTCGCTGAAAAACACATAGTAAGATTTAGATTAAAAAAGAGAGAAAATTATGCTCAAAGCTATCAATTTAATTTACAACCACACACTTTGTACATCATACATTATCAATTTTCCATTATTCATTATACCGCTTTTTTAACCCAACCAACAAAAGAGATGCTTTTGCCAACAAATTGGCATGACAGAGAAAATGGAGACCCAAGAGAAAATGCTGTTGCCGAAAGAATTAACGGTATCTTAAAACACGAATATCTCTTGCGTTACAAACCCAAAAACTTTAAACAAGCTCTTTTTATTCTACAAAAATCCGTTTTGCTTTACAATCTTGAAAGACCTCATTCTAGTATTAGTTTATTAACTCCTGAGATTGTTCATGCTAATAATATGAAGATAAAAAGAAAATGGAAAACTATTTTAATCATAAAAATGAAAAGGTATTTTAGGATTAATTTTTATTGTATATTTATATCAGGATTAACTATTATAAACTGTAAACTTTTTTTAGGACGGGTCAAAACAAACAGTAGTGCATTTAATAAACATTTGTGGTGAAAATCGCCACCTTCGCCAAGCCCGAAAACGTTATCGCCAATGCTAAAAAGACAGAGACAGTGAATAAAGACATTCTAAAATATTTTCTGTTCTGTTTAATTCCGCTACTTGGACAACCTTGTTTTTCGCAAACAGACAGCATATGGAAACAAAATCCTGAAATAAAATTTTCGGGGTTTATTGACATATTCTATGCTTATGATTTTAACAATCCGCAGACGGATTTCCGCCAGCCATTTTTTTATAACCACAACCGACACAATAAGTTTAATTTAAATCTTGGTTTTGTTAAAGCAACTATTGAACACACAAAATACAGGGCGAACTTTGCATTACAGACAGGAACTTATGCCAATGACAATTATGCATCAGAACCCAGACTGCTGAAAAATATTTTTGAAGCGAATATCGGATTATCGCTCAATAAGAAAAACAACCTTTGGTTAGACGCTGGAATATTTGGTTCGCATATTGGTTTTGAAAGTGCCATTTCCATTGAAAACTGGACTTTAACCCGCTCGTTACTTGCAGAAAATTCTCCCTATTATTTATCAGGAGCAAAACTGACATTTAATCCAAATGACAAATGGGAATTAGCCGCTCTTATTTGTAATGGTTGGCAGCATATTCAGAAAGTATCTGGAAATTCATTGCCTTCATTTTGCACACAAGTAAAATTTAATCCTTCAGAAAAAACAACATTGAATTGGAGCACATTCATCGGGACAGACGACCCTGACAGCACGAGACGAATGCGCTACTTCAACAATTTATACGGACAATTCCAATTCAATAAAAAGTTTGGACTAATTGCTGGTTTTGACATTGGGATACAACAACGAACAATCAATAACTCGCAGTATGACTTATGGTTTAGTCCTGTAATGATTGTCCGTTACACATTTACAGACAAGTGGGCTACTGCTCTGCGGACAGAGTATTACCAAGACGAAACAGGTATCATCATTCCGACAGGAACAACTAATGGATTTAAAACTTCGGGACTTTCGATCAACCTTGACTATTCACCAACGGACAATTTATTCTGCCGACTGGAAGGGCGATGGTTAAACAGCCAAGACAAAATTTTTCAGCAGGGAAATATCTTGACGAATGACAACTTTTTTATTGTAACATCTATCGCAATACGGTTTAATGGACTTCCTACTTTTGTTAGGACAAAAAAATAAAGACCTATTCTAAAAAGAAAAATAAATAATTTAGAACTATAGCTTACAGCATGACGGTAATTCATAAAAAAATCCCCAACCTTTCGGAAGGGGATTTTTGTAAGTGTGGTAAAAAGTAAAGGAGTTTATTTAAATAGTTCTGCGTCCACAGTGCCGTTTATTTCAATGCTGCTTACAGTTAAGTCAATGGCTTGCCCACCTACGTTGATAGCAACTTTGTGAGGCATCATAAAGCCTTTTACTTCTTTATAATCGCTGTATTCTGCTTCGGATGTAAACTTGCCTTCAGGAGAATCAACTTCTGATGACGTGTACACTTTCATTTTACTTTCTACATCGTAATATTCGGTTGTTTTGGTTCCTTTTGGAGATACAACGTCAAGGGCATACACATCTTTTCCGTTGAATGTTTCTAAGCCTTTCAACTCTAATTTGTAGCCATTGGTAGCATATAGCATTTCAGGAATGTAGTTAGCATTTAGTTTAGCTTCTTCCAATTCTTCGCCTTCCAAGTCACCTTTGCCACTCATCATGTTGCTTTGGTAACCCGTTTTTCCGTTGAACACTTTCTTTTGGAAAACTTGTCCCATCGCCTCTACAGATTCGTAGTATTTGCCTTGTGTTTGTAGGCGTGTCATGGTCATTGAAAAACCTTGTACTTCGCCTGTCATCTTAACGTTGATGGATTTAGTAGCTTTCAGTTTCTTCTTCAATTCTTTTGCATTTTTAGTCATTGACGAAGCATACACGTAATCATCCACAACTTTTTGAGCAGTTAATCCGGCAGGCAATTCTTTTTTAATTTCCGGTTCTACGATTAAATCTCCGTTGATGTCGTACATGTTTACTTTACCTGAAGTGCTAAATCTTGTTAAAGTGCCTGCAATATCTTTATTACCTACAATAATGATGTTGGCATTTTCTGGGTAGATGTATTTTTCTGCTACACGTTTAATGTCTTCGATGGTGATGGCACTTAATCTTTCTAAGTACGTATCGTAGTAATCTTTTGGTAAGCCATAGCGCTCTATGTTCAAAGCAAAGCGCGCAATGGTTTGCGGACGCTCTAACGAACGGGCAAAGCTACCATTCATGCTGCTTTTTATTAAGTTCAATTCATCAGCAGTAACCATTTCTGTAACAATTCTGCGCAATTCATACATAAATTCATGTACTGAGCTATCGGTTACTTCGTTGCGTACGCTTGCACCAGCAGAAAAAGAACCAACTAGCTCATCAGAGCTTAAACTTGAACGTGCGCCATAAGTGTAGGCTTTTGTTTCTCTCAAATTTTGCATTAATCTACCTGAAAATACACCACCACCTAAAATTTGATTCATTACGGCAGCCACCAATTCGTCAGGACTTCCGGGTTTTAAATCTATGGGATGCGTAACCTCAATAACCGACTGAACAGCGCCTGGTTTGTGAACGAAAGCTACTTCGGTTTGTTTTGGACGTTGTGGTGTTGCATAGTTGTGTGTAGGTACTTCTGCTTTTTCCCATTGCGCAAAATATTTTTCTACCAATGCTTTTGCTTTGTCGGGCTTAATATCACCAACAATTACCAAGTAAGAAACGTTAGGACGGAAATAGGTTTTAACGTAGTTTTTGCAATCGTCTATGGTGATGTTTTCAACGTGCTCTACGGTTTGTACTTCTCCATAAGGATGGTTTTTTCCGTAGTTCAATACACTCGAAACATTTGCCATAATAGCATCAGGACTTGTTTTAGCAGACTTTATACCTGAAATGGTACGTTTCTTCATCTTGTCTAATTCTTCTTGTGGAAAAGACGAATTGTAAAGCACATCGGTAGCTATTTCTAACAACTTATCAGTATGTTTTGTTAGGGCTGATGCAAAGAAACCGTTAGAATAGGAGGTGAAATTAGCCCCCATAAAATCTATTTGTTCATCTATTTGTTCTTTGGTGCGGTTAGTAGTTCCAGCACTCATCAAATCACCAGCCATGCTTGATAAACCTACTTTATCTTTTTCTAACAATGGGTCTTTGTCAATGGTAAGCTGAAAAGAAATGGTGGGTAGTTTGTGGTTTTCAATCACAAATACTTTTAGTCCATTGGCCAATTCAAACTTTTCGTATTGACCGATTTGAATTTTAGGAGCAGGTCCTGGGTCAGGGCGTTTGCTTCTGTCAACTTTTTGGGCAAGCGATGCATTGGCTATCGCTATCATCCCGATTATATATAGTAACTTCTTCATCGTAATTAAATTTTTATGGGTTTATTCTGTGGCTTCAGGTTTTGGTAAATAGTAAAGTGTAATGCGGTTGTCTTTATGGAAATATTGCTTAGCTACACGTTGAATGTCTTCGCGGGTAACTTTTTTGTAGCGGTCAATTTCTTTATTAATCAAATTGGCATCGCCAAAGTACATGTGGTAGTTGGCTAACGATTCTGCAATACCTACTACAGATGAGTTGGCACCTACAAAATTGGCTTCAATTTGGTTCATCAACTTTTCAAATTCTTTTTCAGAAATCAATTCGTTTTTTACTTTTTCGAATTCTTCGTTCATGAGTTTTTCCACTTCCATTGGGTCGTTACCATCATTAGCTAAACCGAAGGTGATGGTCAATCCTGGGTCTTCTAAACCGAAAGGAAATGCACCTACAAATTGTGCTACTTGTGTTTCGTTTACCAATTTTTTAGTTAGTCTTGAGCTTTCACCTTGGCTCATTACTTGTGCTAACATATCTACTGCGTAGTAATCGGGTGTGCCTTGTGCAGGAATACGGTATGCTTGCATTACCGCAGGAAGGGTAATGTTATCGTAAATGGTATCTCTAATTTCGCCTTTTAATGGTGGTTCAACGATAGTAACTTCAGGCACTTTTCCACCTTTTGGAA
This sequence comes from Bacteroidia bacterium, assembly GCA_046569885.1. Lineage (GTDB taxonomy): Bacteria > Bacteroidota > Bacteroidia > Flavobacteriales_D > Parvicellaceae > JBKHVV01. Next base: position 14,865 of record JBKHVV010000029.1, on the reverse strand, counting down.
TGCCACCGAAGTATTCTTTTATCCATTTTTTGGTTTGCTCAATGTTGATGTCTCCAGCAATGGAAAGCACCGCATTGTTTGGTACGTAATAGGTTTTGTAGAAGCCAACATAATCTTCTTCTGTGGCTGCGTTTAAGTGATCCATTGAACCAATAACGGGCCAATTGTAAGGATGCACGGTGTAAGCACGCTTCATAATTTCTGTAATGAATGAGCCGTACGGTTGGTTATCTATACGCTGACGTTTTTCTTCTTTTACCACTTCACGTTGCGTTTCAATACCAATGGTTTCAACCTTAGCGTGCAACATACGTTCAGATTCTAACCATAAACCTAATTTCAATTCGTTGGATGGAAGGATTTCGTGGTAAAAGGTGCGGTCATTAGACGTATTAGCGTTTAACGTTCCGCCTGCTTTTTCTATGTGTTTATCGAACTCGCCACGACCAATATTAGCAGAACCTTCAAACAAAAGGTGCTCAAAAAAGTGGGCAAATCCTGTACGCTCGGGGTTTTCGTTTTTAGAACCCACATGATACATAACCGTTACGGCTACAATAGGCGTAGAGTGGTCTTCGTGCAAAATAACGTGAAGTCCATTGTCAAGGTCGTATTCCACAAACTTGATGTTGTTTTGAGCAGATACAGCCAGTGTGCCGCTTAAAACCAATGTTGATAGAAGTTTTTTACTTAGATTCATTTTTAGTTGTTTTTTTCTGAAGGGTAAATATAAGAATAGTTGTAGAATGGAAAAGGAAAAGTTTATGAGTGGTCATATAGTTGGTTTATTGGGTTATTGGGTTCTATCAGGTTTTAGGTTGAAAGTTCAACTCTTGAGGTGAAAACCTCAACAAATAGGGTTAAAAGTTCAACAAATAGATTTGCCTTGCAGACAGACTCGAGCCGACAGTTTATCCGAATCCGACAAGTGGAGTGATGGAGAGGGTGGAGATTATGGATGTAATGGGAAAAACAATAATTAATTACGAATTCAAGATTACAAATTGGACATTAGTCAGTTGACAGAGTGGGTTTTATTATTTAAAGGTTATCTATAAAAACAACATTGAGAAGTTATTAACAATTTTTGAACTTTTTCCTAAACCTCACTTTTTCGAGTTCGCGTTGGGCAATGCAAAGAGTGATGCTTTCTTCAAACGAAAGAGCATATTTTTCAGATGTTGAGGATATATAATCTTGTTTTACGTCCACTCTGTAGAGTAATGTAGCTAATTGCTCCGAATTATTATTAAGCTTAGTAATATTACTAAAAAGTGTTTCTAAAAAATCTTTTGGATTATGGGACGAAAACGAAAAATCAAGTCCGCACAACTCAAAATCTTTTTTGGTTTGAGCCACTACTTCGTAAAAAATATCGTCTGTTAGTTCGTTAGAGAACTTTATTATGTTCATTTTTGTTAATTGATTTTACCTCTCCCTACCCTCTCTAAAGAGGGACAAGAAAATTATGAGCCAAGATAAAGAAAAAATAGTGATTACGGGCGGTAGCGGTTTTGTGGGAAAGCATTTGACAAAATTGTTATTGAGCGAAGGATATGACGTGGTGCACTTGAGTCGCTCGGTAAATTCTAAAGCAGGTGTAAAAACCTACGAATGGAATATTAAAAAAAAGGCGGTGGATGTGCGTGCTTTGGAAAATGCCTCACACATTATACATCTTGCAGGTGCTGGCGTTGCCGATAAACCTTGGACCTACAAACGCAAACTAGAAATTGTAAAAAGTCGCATTGATGGCATTCCTTTTTTGTTAGAGGCAGTTCAGAAAAATAACATAGCACTCAAAAGTTTTATTTCTTCATCGGGTATTAACTATTACGGAACCAAAACCAGCGAACATATTTATACCGAAAGCGACCAAGCAGGCGATGATTTTTTAGCCAAAACGTGCGTGTATTGGGAAAACTATGCCGATAAATTTTCATCCGTTTGCCGAGTGGTAAAACTACGCACAGGTGTGGTGTTAGACAAAAATGAAGGCGCTCTAGTGAAAATGATGGAGCCCTTTAAATATGGCTTGGGCGCTGCTATTGGCAGTGGCAAACAATACATGCCTTGGATTCATATTGACGATTTGTGTAGAATGTATTTACATGCGATTAAAAATAACAACTTAAAGGGCGCTTACAATGCTTGTGCTCCACAACATATTACGAATGCTGACGTCTCCAAACACATCGCTAAATACTTAAATAAAAAAGTGTGGTTGCCTAATGTACCATCGTTTTTAATGAAACTACTTTTAGGCGATATGGCGGACATTTTATTACAAGGTAGCCGTTGCAGTTGTGAAAAAATTATCGCTACTGGTTTTGTGTTTGAAAAAGATAGTTTGGAGAAGGTATTTTAGTTACTTCAACTTTTCATTTTGCTGATGACGGTCGTGGTCGCGGGTGGTTTTTTTAGCTAGATTTTTTTCTAGAGCAGCCGTTAAATCAACACCTGTTTGGTTGGCAAGACATATTACAATAAATAATACATCCGCTAATTCATCACCTAAGTCTTTGTTTTTGTCGCTCTCTTTTTCCGATTGTTCACCATATCTGCGTGCTATGATGCGTGCCACTTCGCCCACTTCTTCGGTAAGCATCGCCATGTTGGTGAGTTCGTTAAAATAGCGTACTCCGTGCTGTTTTATCCAGTTGTCAACGGTTTGTTGGGCATTTTCTAAAGTCATCAGTTAAAAGTTATTGGTTATAAGTTATAAGTCGAAAGTCTATAAAGTCGAAAGTCTATAAAGTCAAAGGTCGTAAAGTCAAAAAACTATCATTCTAAAATTCTATTCTTCTATTTTCAAATCATCATTGCTTAATTGGTACATTGCTACATTTTTCTTTATTTTCCAACTATTTTTTGGTCAACTTCTACCGAACACTATTTCACTCATTGAATGACTGAGCGCATAGTTTAATAATCAGGCGTTCTATACGTTTCGTCTTCGTCATCAAAGTAAATACTTAAATAACTTTTGTAGCGACTTTCTTCTAATCTAGCTTCTTGCAGGGCTTTTAACACAGCACAATTTGGCTCGTTGATGTGTGTGCAATTATTAAATTTACACGCTTTCAGCAATTCACGCATTTCTATAAAATAATGCGATAGTTCTGCTTTATCTAAATCAACAATTCCAAAGCCCTTGATGCCTGGCGTATCAATGATATACCCACCAAAATCTAGTTCAAACATTTCGGCAAACGTAGTAGTATGTTTTCCTTTTTGATGAAAGTCGGACGTTTTACCAACCGTTGCATTGGCTTGAGGCACAATAGCATTTAATAAGGTAGATTTCCCTACACCCGAATGACCCGACAACAAAGTAACTTTATCTTTCAACAAAGTTTTTACTTTGGCTACATCATCTGAATTTAAAGCAGAGATAGCATGACATTCATAGCCAATTTTCGTGTACAATTTTTTTAATATTTCCAAACGTTTTTTCTCATCTTCGGTATAAATATCTACTTTATTAAAAACGATTTTTACAGGAATGTGATATGCTTCGGCAGTGAGTAAAAATCTATCTATAAAACCTGTAGATGTAGTCGGATTTGATAAGGTAACCAACAACAATGCTTGATCTAAATTTGCTGCAATAATTTGCGCTTGGCGCGATAAATTTACCGACTTACGAATGATGTAGTTTTTGCGTTCTTCCAATTCTTCAATCACTGCACTTTGTTCATCTACCATCACTCTATCACCAACAGCAACAGGATTGGTAGTGCGCACATCTTTTATTCTAAACTTACCTTTTAAACGGCAATCTAGATACACACCGTTTTCTAAACGCACCGTATACCAACTTCCGGTAGATTTTATGACGAGTCCTTTTTGCATAAATAATTCGCGAGTAAATGTACTAATAAAAATTTCCTGCTTTGAGGGAGGATTGAGGTGGGTGATTTTTGCTATATTTGAACAACTAAACTATAACCAAATGAAAAAATATTTAATCCTTATTTCTGCCTTTTTTCTTTTTATTTCATGAATTATACGCCATGATGTTGATGAAAGGGAATATTGATAGGGGAAGAAAAAAATCAAGCTTCCAAAGCCACCACTTCGCGTACTTGCGGAATGTGACTTTTTAGTAAAGTTTCGATTCCGCCTTTTAGCGTTGCTGTTGATGAAGGACAACCGCTACACGCACCTTTAAGCACAACCGTTACTTTTCCTGTTTCCTCATCGAACGATTGAAAATGAATAGCACCTCCATCGCCTTCTACAGCAGGGCGCACATATTCTTCCAATAAATCTACAATCGCTTGGTCGTTGTCTGAATTGATGATGGGTTCTAATTTTTCGGTAATTTTTTTACCTTCTTTTATTTCCTCCTTCATTTTTGGCTCAGGCAATTTTTGAATGACTTCCGGATTTAATGAAAGATAATTGGTAATGAAAATACGCAACTCATTCGTTACAAAATCCCAATTAATTCTATCATTTTTAGTAACAGTAATAAAATTTCGCGCAATAAAAATTCCTTTTACGAAAGGAAATTGAAACAACTCTTCGGCTAATTGTGATGAGCCTTTGGTGTCTTCTAACGATAAATATTCTGCCGTTGCACCATCTTCAATCAACATTTTATTGGCTACGAATTTCATCGTTGCAGGATTGGGTGTCATTTCGGAATATACGGTAACGGGTATTTTTTTTTGTTCGGTCATGATAAAATCTTCTTTACTTTTATAATCACAAATTTAATAGAAAAAAGTTCACTATGGCTTTAATAAAATCAGTAAGAGGATTTACACCCAAAATGGGCAACAATTGTTTCTTGGCAGAAACCGCAACAGTAATAGGGAATGTAGAAATGGGCGATGATTGTAGTGTGTGGTTCAATACCGTTGTACGTGGCGATGTGCACTACATTAAAATTGGCAACAAAGTGAATATTCAAGATAATGCTACTATTCATTGTACCTACGAAAAATCACCAACTACGATTGGTAATAATGTGTCTATTGGTCATAATGCCATTGTACATGGATGCACAATACACGATAATGTTTTGGTGGGCATGGGTGCTATTGTAATGGATGATGTCGTTATAGAACCTAACAGTATTGTAGCTGCAGGTGCAGTAATTTTACAAGGTACGCATATAGAATCGGGTTCTATTTACGCGGGCATACCAGCCAAAAAAGTAAAAAAAGTGAGCAAAGAATTATTTGAAGGTGAAATAAATCGCATTGCCAATAATTACATCAAGTATGCTGGTTGGTTTAGGGAATAGAAGTATCTAATGTAATTCCTCACATCGACAAATTGATATATTGTTACATTAAATTTAGTTCTCTAAAAATCAGCCCACCATCTCCGCAACATCATCCATAATTTTTTTGGCTAGGGCATTGGCATTCTCTTCAGATGTACTTTCAGAGTAAATACGAATAATGGGTTCTGTATTACTTTTACGAAGATGTACCCATTCTTTGTTAAACTCAATTTTTACGCCATCCACATCGTTAATAGGTTGTTGTTTGTACTTATTTTTTAAGTTGAGCAAAATTTCATCCACATGGAACTTTCAACCTTCAACTTTCAACCTTCAACTTTCAACCTTATTGTAAGCTAAAATCGCTACCTTTGTCATCATTAAAAAATTAATATATCATGCCAAAAGGAGTTTACACCGTTCCGTTTCCAGAAAATGAACCCGTAAAATCGTACGCCAAGGGTACAGCAGAAAGAGAAAGTTTACTAAAAAAATATAAAGAGCTATACAGCCAAGAAGCTATTGACGTACCTATGTATATTGGTGCTGAAGAAGTACGTAGTGATAAGAAAAAACGCTTAGCGCCACCTCACGAGCACAAACATACGCTTGGTCATTACAATGTAGGTGATGCTACACATGTAAGCAAAGCCATTGATGCGGCTTTGGCTGCAAAAAAACAATGGGCCAATTTAAGTTGGGAGCATCGTGCGTCTATTTTTCTAAAAGCTGCCGATTTATTAGCTGGTCCATATAGAGACAAGATGAATGCCGCTACCATGTTGGCACAATCAAAAAATGCATTTCAAGCAGAAATTGATGCAGCGTGCGAATTGATTGATTTTTTGCGTTTCAACGTAGCATATATGCAACAAATTTACGAAGACCAACCAGGTAGTAACCCAGGTATGTGGAATCGTTTAGAGTATAGACCTTTAGAAGGTTTTGTGTTTGCACTTACGCCTTTCAACTTTACATCTATTGCCGGAAACTTGTGCGCTGCACCAGCACTGATGGGCAATGTGGTTGTTTGGAAACCAGCTGAAACGCAAATTTATTCGGCACAAGTAATTATGGAAATATTTAAGGCTGCGGGCGTTCCAGATGGCGTTATCAATATGGTAACCGTTAGTGGTCCTGTGGCGGGTGAGGTTATTTTCAAGCACCCAGATTTTGCAGGTTTGCATTTTACGGGTTCTACAGGCGTGTTTAAACATATGTGGAAAGAAATTGCTAATAACATAGACCGCTACAAATCGTATCCGCGCATTGTTGGAGAAACAGGTGGAAAAGATTTTATCATTGCACATAAATCAGCAAACCCAGTAGAAGTAGCTACCGCTATTGTTAGAGGTGCGTTTGAGTTTCAAGGACAAAAATGTTCGGCTGCTTCGCGTGCTTATTTGCCGAGCAACATTGCCGATGAAGTAATCGCTTTGGTGAAGAAAGATGTGGATTCGTTTAAAATTGGTAGTCCAGAAGATTTTTCAAATTTCATCAATGCTGTTATTGACGAGCGTTCGTTTGATAAAATTGCTTCGTTTATTGATTATGCAAAATCTCAAAAAGATGCCGAATTTATTTGCGGTGGCAACTACGATAAATCAAAAGGATATTTTATAGACCCAGTGGTGGTAAAAACAAGCAACCCGAATTTTCGAACTATGTGTGAAGAAATTTTTGGTCCGTTTATGACACTTTATGTGTACGATGAAAACGATTTTGAAGGTGCACTTACCCTACTCGACCAAACATCTGAGTATGCACTAACAGGTGCCATCTTTGCACAAGACAGATACGCTATTGAAACGGCTACCAAGATGCTTGAAAACGCTGCGGGTAATTTCTACATCAACGATAAACCTACGGGTGCTGTTGTAGGTCAGCAACCATTTGGTGGTGCAAGAGCATCGGGTACGAATGATAAAGCGGGTTCTTACCTTAATTTAATTCGTTGGGTTTCTCCACGTACCATTAAAGAAACCTTTGTTCCTGCAACAGACTACAAATACCCATTTATGGGATAAAACAATAAAAAGATAAAAAAGAAACAAAATGAAACATCTATTATTAGTTATCAGCTCAAGTGTATTGTTGTTAGCGTGTGGCAACAATGAAACAGAATCAAGTACATCAAACATCTCCGATGAATACGATGTCTTTGGCGATACCATTTCGCCTGAAGGTGCTATCAACATAGCGGACATTTACACTCAAATGGAAGGAAAAGATTCGGCATTTATGAAGTTGGAAGGCATTATTTATGAAGTGTGCCAAAAGAAAGGATGTTGGATGCACGTAGAAATTGATGACGAAAGCGACTTAATGGTGAAGTTTAGAGATTACGAATTTTTTGTGCCTAAAGATGCCGCAGGTAGAACGGTTATTCTTGAAGGTTATGCTTACAAAGAAATACAAAGCATAGAAGAATTAAAACATTATGCCGAAGATGCGGGAGAAAGTGACTCAACTATAATGGCTATAACCGAACCAGAAGAGGTATTTACTTTTATGGCAAATGGTGTATTGATTAAAAAATAAACTGTTGAAAAAAGCACTAGTATTTTTAGGAATATTTTCCGCTGTAATATTTTCTTGCTCACAACAAGAAGAAAAAAAAACGACTACAAAAAAAGAAGTTTACAACCCTAATGGCGACTCCGAATTGGCTTTAGCTATGCGTCAATCGTTTGAACAAACAGAGCAAATAAAACTTAATTTAGAAAAAGGCGATTTAACAATTCCAGAAGGTTATATTGACAACTTGAAATTTTTTCATTCTGCTACACCAACTGATTCTACTGTGAAAACAGAGGTGTTTACACAGTTTAGTAATTCATTGTACTCAATTGCCAACGATTTGGTTTCTTCTTCCGATTTGAATAAACGCAAAGAAGTATATCAAACCTTAATAAGCACGTGCATTAGCTGTCATCAAACGTTTTGTCCAGGACCAATTGTGCGTATCAAAAAATTGAATTTAAACTAAGGTGATTTCGGCTGTAATTTATGACATGGATGGTGTGCTCATCAACTCTGAACCCTTTTGGTATCAAGCCGAGCAAGAAGTTTTTTCTTTAGTTGGCATTACGCTTACCGATAAAGATTGCACTACCACAGCAGGTTTAAGAATTGATGAAGTTGTAGAGCATTGGCACGAACGCTATCCTTGGGGTAATTTTTCTAACAAAGAATTAGAAGATAAAATCATTGAGAAAATGGCATATCTCATTAGTAATTTTGGGGAGCCATTAAAAGGTGTTCAATCTTCATTAGAATTTTTCAAAGCGAAAGGATATAAACTAGCATTGGCTTCATCGTCAAAATATGTGCTGATTGATGCTGTATTAAACCGACTAAACATTCGTGAGTATTTTGACGTGGTTCATTCTGCTGAAGAAGAAACTCATGGAAAGCCACATCCTGCGGTGTTTTTATCTACCGCAAAAAAATTGAACGTCTCTCCTACTCAATGCTTGGTAATTGAAGATACGATGAATGGCGTAATTGCGGCATTGGCTGCAAAAATGAACGTAATTGCCATTCCTGAAGAAATTAATAAAGACGATAAACGCTTTTTGGCAGCGCACAAAATTTTGAATTCTTTGGAAGAGATAGAAAAGTTATTGGTTATTAGTTATTAGTTGTATAGACTTTCGACATTTAACTTTCAACCTTTAACTTTTAACTTTTAACTTTCAACCTTCATCCCTTTTTCTTCAACTCTTTTTTCTTGGTTTTGAGTTCACGTTTTGTGAGAAGAAGTTTCCCAATGTCGGTCTGAGCTTCAATTTTCGCCAACTGAATTTTTCCTTCACGAACTTCTCTTAAAACTAATTCGGTAACGTAATCTTCTTTCGTTTTGGTGTCGTACTTGTATTTTAAGTTTGCTCCGCCAACTCTTGAAATGGTTTGCCACGTTATGGCACTAAAATCTCCATTATATTCTTGAATGATTTCGTAAGTGGTCTTTTTCGTTTCTCGATGAATGAGCTTGCATAGAAAACGTCCTTCGTTATGACTCATATCTCTTACAATGGCATCAAACTCCAATTCCAAAGATTGCTTAGCATTTTTTATGTAACGCTTCTTTTCTTTTTTAGACGTAATTTTTGCTAAATCTGATTCAAATTGAGCATTCAAATCTTTTACCAAAAGCGCATAAGGATACATTTTAGCCACATAATACTTGGCTTTTGCATACATCCATTTAAATTCATCTTTGTCATCAAAAACGATTAACTCTGGTAGTAAAATATCCGCATAAAGTGCAGTGTCTTCTTCTTTTTGAGAAAACCCAAAGTGTGAAATTGAAAATAATGATATAACAAGCAATAATCTTCTCATTGCTTCTATTAACTCAAAAATTGTGCCTAATAGTGTGTTAGATGTTTAAAATTATAGAAGATAGAAAATAATGGAAGATTACGAATTATAAATCACCTATTACTCATTTTCAATTTTCAATTATCAATTTTCAATTTTCAATTTTCAATTATCAACTCTACTTCGCAATATTTACAGCACGTTTTTCGCGAATTACCGTAATACGAACTTGTCCAGGATAGGTCATTTCGGTTTGGATGCGTTGCGAAATCTCAAACGACAATTCATCTGCACGTTGGTCAGATACTTTATCGCTTTCTACAATTACACGCAACTCACGTCCTGCTTGAATAGCGTAGGCTTTTTCTACACCATCATAGCCAAGTGCCAAGTTTTCCAAATCTTTTATTCGCTGAATGTACGATTCTACAATTTCTCTACGAGCACCTGGGCGCGCACCCGAAACAGCATCACACACTTGAACTATTGGTGATAATAACGTTGTCATTTCAATTTCATCGTGGTGAGCACCAATGGCATTGCACACATCAGGTTTTTCGCCATATTTTTCGGCTAATTTCATACCTAAAATGGCGTGTGGCAATTCTGGCTCATCTTCGGAAACTTTACCTATATCGTGCAACAAACCTGCGCGCTTAGCTGTTTTAGCATTTATACCTAACTCAGAAGCCATAGTAGCACACAAGTTGGCAACTTCCCGCGAGTGTTGCAATAAATTCTGTCCGTAAGAAGAACGGTATTTCATTCTTCCCACCATTCTTATCAATTCTGGGTGAAGACCGTGAACGCCCAAATCTATGCAGGTGCGTTTACCAACTTCAATAATTTCTTCGTCTAACGATTTTTTGGTTTTAGCCACCACTTCTTCGATGCGTGCTGGGTGAATACGTCCGTCTGACACCAACTGATGTAAAGACAAACGCGCTATTTCACGTCTTACAGGATCGAAGCAAGAAAGAATAATCGCTTCGGGCGTATCATCTACAATAATTTCTACGCCTGTGGCTGCTTCTAAAGCACGAATGTTACGTCCTTCACGACCAATAATTCTTCCTTTTAGCTCATCGCTTTCGATATTGAATACCGAAACCGAATTTTCGATGGCTTGCTCGGTAGCTATACGCTGAATGGTTTGTACTACAATCTTTTTGGCTTCTTTGTTGGCGTTGAGTTTCGCTTCGTCCATAATGTCTTTAATGTACGACATGGCTTCTGTGCGCGCTTCACCTTTCAATGTTTCTACCAATTGTGCTTTGGCTTCATCTTTGGAATAGCCTGAGAGTTTTTCAAGCTCGAGAACTTGTTTTTGGATGGTTTTATTAAGTTCTTCTTGACGTTTTTTATTGGCTTCAATTTGCGCTTCTAAAGAAGATTTTAAACTGCCTAAATCTCTATCTTTTCGGTTTACTTCTTCCGTTTTTTGGTTGAGTGTATTTTCTTTTTGCCTTGCTTTGTCTTCAAGACTTTTGAGCTTTTGATTGCGCTCGTTTATTACCTTTTCATGTTCTTCTTTGAGTTGTAAAAACTTTTCTTTTGCCTGAAGAATTTTGTCTTTTTTGATGGCTTCTGCCTCTTTTTCGGCTTCGTTTAAGATGGAGTTCTTTTTGCCTTTTACCAGCGAATTGGCTATTAAATAACCAATCAAAATTCCACCTACAACGCCTGCTGCAATGAATATTATAAGTTGTGGTTCCATAAATGTTTTAATTTACGAGAACTCTCAGCAGCACTAATTTTAACGAAAAATAGAATCTATGTGGGAAGCTAATTTTTGCTCAACTTGTTCGAGTTGTTTCATCAGATGTTCTTGTTCTACTACGCCTTTTTTTAATAAAAGCTCTGATGAATATTCTAAAGCCGTCATGGCAAGTAAATCTTGCGAATCTTTAACGGCATAATTTTGCTTTAGATTTTTGACATTATCGTTAATCGCTTGAGCAGCTTTTCTAACGTACTCTTCCTCTTTTCGCTGTATGGTAAGCGGGTAAGTACGTCCGGCAATAGTTACATTTATTGAAAATTCGCTCATTTTAGTTGTTCAATAACGATATGCATTTGTCAATTTCTCGAACTAATTCGTTAATTTTTAATTTTGCTTCTTTGTTAGATTCCCCATCTCCCGATAAGGACTTTGCTACTGAAAGAACTTCATTTTCTTTTTTAAATTTAGTTAATTGTTCTTCCTTTTGACTTAAGGTAGCTTTTAACGAAATAATATCATTTTTTAGATTCCCGTTTTCCGTCAATAATTTTTTATTGATAGAAATGAGGCTATCTACATGTTTATTAATCTTTGATACTATTTCTGTATCTACTGCCATTCGGTCAATTGTTGGTACAAATTTAACATTGTTTGTGTACAAATGAAAATTTAAACCATTTAATTGATTAAAAGATTAATTATCAGAATACTTACAGTTCATTCTATACATTGAATTTCTCATTTTTCTCCTTGATGAGAGCATGTACTTTGAAAAAAAACTACAGAATCAGTTTTTTTGAACGAATGGAAAAATCCATAAAGATGTTGGCTTTATCATCAAAATTAGTGGCATCTTCGGTAGTATAAAATTCGCGCTGAGAATGTTTAGATAAACGCACTTCCATTTCGGGGTGGCGCTGCAAATAATCTTTCAAACTATTGGCTACAATTTCACCTTGCGAAATAAGATTTACACCTTGAGGCAAATGCTTTTTTATTTCATCGTACAACACTGGATAGTGCGTACAACCTAAAATTATGGCATCAATATCTGCACATTGAGCCAATAAATTATCAACATGTTTTTTGATAAAAAACTGCCCGCCTTCTGTAGTGTGTTCGTTGTTTTCTACTAACGGAACCCACAGCGGACAAGCTTCTTGATAGACTTCTATTTCGGGATGAAATTTATTGATTTCAATTTTGTATGAATCGGATTTCACGGTGCCTGAAGTAGCAAACACGCCAACGTGTTTGGTTTTAGTAATCTCTCCAGCATATTCGGTTGTAGGACGAATTACGCCAAGTACGCGATTATTAGGTGCTAGTTTAGGTAAATCATTTTGCTGAATGGTACGCAATGCCTTTGCTGAAGCGGTATTGCAAGCCAATATCACCAAAGGGCAACCCATATCAAATAGTTTTTTTACAGATTGCAACGTGTATTGATACACTACTTCAAACGAGCGCGTGCCATAAGGTGTGCGGGCGTTGTCTCCTAAATAAATGTAATCGTATTCGGGTAGGTGTTTTAAAAACTCACCCATGATGGTAAGTCCGCCAATACCTGAATCGAAAACGCCTATGGGTGCTTTGGGTTGCATGGATACAAAAATAGCCGCAAAAAGCGGCTATTTAAAATTTATTTAGAAATTCTTTTACTTACCTGGTGTTGGAGTAGCTGGAGTAGCCGTAATTCCCAATTCTTTACGAACTAAGGCGCCAACATCTTCGCCACCCGCATAAAATAATGCTGATGCATCAAATATATACGTGTAGTTGTTTGCCATAGCTACTTTTTCAATCGCTTTCAACACTTTTTCTCTCAAAGGTGTAAGCAATTCTACTTCTTTTTGTTGTAGTTTTTGCTCAGCATCTTGTTGGAATTGCTGAATGATTTGTTCTTTTTCTTGCAGTTCTCTTAAACGAGAGTTTTTAATTTCTGGTGTCAAATTTTTTTCGTCTGCTTGAAATTGTGTAACGCTTTGTTGGTAGCGGTCGAACATGTCTTTCAACTCTCTCTCTTTTTCTGCACGATAGCGTTCTATTTCGGTTTGTGCTTGTTTCATTTCAGCCATTTCAAATAGTATGGCTTGCGCATCTACGTGTCCGTATTTTTGAGCTAGCGCTTTAGTTCCAAAAAAAGTGGCAGCAATTAGTGTGATGGATAGTAGTAACTTCTTCATTGTTTATGTGTTTGTTTATTTTTTAAGGTTTCGTAATACTAGGTCGCTTTTATCAAGTTTTTTGTCAGCATATAATATGTTCGACTGCATTGCGCTGTCAAAGATAAAGGAATAATTGCCCGACTCAGCAACATTTTTAATCTCCTTGTATATTTTATCTTGTATCGGTTCAATAAGTTGTTGGCGTTTTGAAAACAACTCTCCTCCTACGCCAAATTTCTTTTTTTGAAACTCTAATAATTCGTTTTGTAAATCTTTCAATTCTTTTTCTCGTGTTTCTTTTTGTTCATCTAACAGCAGTGCTTTTTCTGCTTCGTATGAGGCGCGTTTGGTTTCTAAAGTCGCCATCATTTGCTCTAAGTCTTTTTGCCACTTTTCAGAAAGTTCGTCTAACTGACGCTGTGCTTCTTTATACTCATCTAAGTTTTCTAAAATGTATTTCGTATCTACGTAAGCATATTTTTGTGCAACTACGGCTGCCGAAACAAATAAAGAAAGAACGATGGCTACAAGTTTTGTTTTCATTTTGCTTGTTGTTTTTACAGTTCTCCAAGATTCATGCCAAGAGTAAATTGGAATTGACCAGCTATGCCTCCTCTCTTGTTTAATTGTGGTCCAGGTCCTTGAGAGTATGGGTTCAAACCATCAAATGGCCAACCATAATCTAAGCCAATTAACCCAAACATTGGTAAGAATATTTTTACACCAAAACCTGCGGCACGTTTAACTTGAAATGGATTAAATTCACCAAAGTTGCGCCATGTGTTTCCTGCCTCTAAAAACGCGTGTCCCCACAAAGTTGCTTGAGGATTAAGCGATACTGGATAGCGCAATTCCATCGTATATTTTGCAATGAGTGGGTCACCTTCTGAAGAAGAAATTACGGGTTGATTGTTACCATAACCTCTCAGTGAAATGAACTCAGCGCCAAACAAGTTAAATGCTGTAAGTGCTGTACCACCCAATTGAAAACGCTCAAATGGCGAAAGCGGTTTATTTGGATCGAAAGAACCTAAGAAACCAAAGCCCATTTTGGTATAGAGCACCAGTTTTCTGTCTTTAGATAATGTGGTGTACCAAGCGGTGGTCAATTTTATTTTGTAATACTCAATCCATTTGTAAAGGTCGCTGTATTCATAATCTGAATAATCATCAACACCATCTAGCAAACCAAATGGTGGCGTGGCAACTCCAGACAAGGTAATGCTTGACCCAGAACGTGGATATATTGGTGCATCAATAGAATTTCTTTGTAAAGTTGCCCCTAAGTTGATGTTGTTATAAAAACCATCTCTAAAGGTTTGAGAAAAATTAGACACATCATAATATTGGTAGCTTGGTAATTGGAAGAAAACCGAGAAAAAATCATCTGGCCATTTTACACGCTTACC
>JBKHVV010000028.1:0-22149 GCA_046569885.1 Bacteroidia bacterium | reverse complement strand
TAACCCACTGCTCATTTTTTTGTTGCCATAACAGTGAAAAATGTCCTTGCAAAGTATCTCCAATGGTTTCACGTTCTAATTTCCATTTTCCAATTACGTGAAAGGTGTTGTGGTCTATCAATTTTGTTTTTAAATACTCAAAAGAGAGCACACCCATTTCATCTTTGTTTTTGTAGGAATTTTTGTAGTTGTCTAATGTAGTTTGCCAACCTAAATTTAAACCCGATTTACCGATAAATTCCAAACTATCATTTTGCCAATAATGCTTCATAAAACATTCCAAGTTGCCATTATTCCAGCAGTCTTCTTGTTCTTTCATTTGAGCAAGTATGGTGGTTTTTACTTGAGTTTCATCTGTTTTATCGAAATCAAAACTTATGCAGGATTGAAGCAAAATTGAAATTAGAAATATGTTTAGATAAGTTTTCATGAGCGTAAAATTATAGAAAAAACAAACGCCCCGAAACTTTCGAGGCGTTTTGCTTTAGTTGAGCATCAGTTCGGCAAACTCACCGTTGGGTAGTTTTTGTACTGATAATGCTTTTGAATAGTTAAGCAGAAATTGTATGGTACTTTCTTGTGGTTTTAGGGTTTGTAATTTTCTTTGTTTTCTACTTAAATTTTTAAATCGCGTGTAAATTTTTGCCATAGGCTACCTACATTTTAATTGTTAATTTACTCTCAAAACGAAGGTTATTTTGCTTTATTGTGTAGAATGGTAAAAAAGTTTAGACTTCTCGACCATGCTTGAAATGACAGCATCATTTATACCAATGAACCAATAAACTAGTGAACTAATTCACCGTCAACAAAATATCGTGGTCTTTTACCAACTTTCGTAGGTTTATCAAGGCATAGCGCATTCTACCCAATGCTGTATTTATGCTCACGCCTGTTGCTTCGGAAATATCTTTAAAACTCATGTCTTTATAATGGCGCATAATGAGCACTTCTTTTTGTTCATCGGGCAAATACTCTATCAGCTTTCTTACATCGTTGTGTATTTGCTCCTCAATAATATGGTCTTGAATATTTTTATCTGGAATTTTCACAAATTGAAACACATCAAAATCGTCATCTTCACCAGCACGTTTTTTACGACCAATCATTGGCATACGGTTCGATTTACGGAAATGGTCAATAATCAAGTTGTGTGCAATACGCATTACCCAAGGCAAAAATTTACCTTCTTCGTTGTACTTGTCTTGCTTTAAAGTTTGGATGACTTTTACAAAGGTATCTTGAAAAATATCCTCAGCCAATTGACTATCTTTTACCATTTTGTAAACGTAGCCGTAAACTTTTTGCTTGTGATTTTTTAGAAGAACAGCGAAAGCGCCTTCATTTCCTTTGATGTACAATTCTACTAATTGCTCATCGCTTAATTTAGTTAGTACCATAACTTTACCCTCCAATTGTTTTAATTGTTAAACAATGTTTGTTTTTGATGTTTAAGAGTAAAGTTCTATTCTATACGCACTAAATTTTTATGGTTCGACATATAAGACGCAAACAAATTTAAAAAGGTTGCATGCATCTTTCGGTTCAAAGATATGTTCTTATACGTATATATCACTTCTTTTTAACTAAATTTAACGCCTTAAAATTTTTTAGGATAAGATTTCTATGACCCAAGTTTTAGATAAAATAGACCACAAAACCCACATTATTATTAAGGGTGCTCGGGTTCATAATCTCAAAAATATTGATTTAGCGATACCTAAAAATAAATTGGTGGTAATTACCGGTGTGTCTGGTTCGGGAAAATCATCGTTGGCGTTTGATACGTTGTATGCCGAAGGTCAAAGAAGATATGTAGAAAGTCTATCATCTTATGCACGTCAGTTTCTTGGAAAGCTTGAAAAACCTGATGTTGATGGCATTCGAGGCATAGCACCGGCTATTGCCATTGAACAAAAAGTTATTTCTCGAAATCCACGATCAACAGTCGGTACAACTACCGAGATTTATGATTATTTGAAATTGCTGTTTGCCCGTGTGGGTAAAATATATTCGCCAATTTCAGGACAAGAAATTAAAAAGGATACGCCCGAAGATATTTTAAAGTTTATTCTTGGATTCCCAAAAGATACTCAAGTGCTACTTTTGTGCAATAGTTTGCCACCAAAAGGCAGAGCCATAAAGCAACAATTATCCTTATTGCAAGATCAAGGTTTTTCTAGAATAGTTGTTGATGGCAAAATTTTAAAAATATCGGAAGTAGATGCTTCAAACATAAAATCCGATTCAATTATTTTAGTTATTGATAGATTTTCTGCCAATGATGATGGCGATAACGTGAGTAGAATAATGGATTCTGTTCAAACGGCTTTTTTGGAAGGAAAAGGCTATTGTGAATTGCAAATTGATGGAAAAAATTATTCGTTTTCCAATTCTTTAGAGAAAGATGGTATTCAGTTTGAGGAACCAACAACGCACTTATTTAGCTCAAATAGTCCTTTAGGTGCTTGCCCAACATGCGAAGGTTTTGGAAGCGTTTTAGGAATAGATGCCGATTTGGTAATACCCAATAAAAATTTATCCATTTATGAAGATGCCATCGTTTGTTGGAAAGGTGAATCGTTTTTAGAATGGAAAAAACAATTAATTGATAACGCCCTTAAATTTGATTTTCCCATTCATCGCCCCTATAAAGATTTAACTACCAAACAAAAGGAATTACTTTGGACAGGCAACAAATATTTTGAGGGTTTACACGCATTTTTTAAATGGGTAGAAACACAACTTTACAAAGTACAATACAGAGTAATGTTGAGTCGCTACAGAGGTAAAACCGTTTGTCCAACGTGCAAAGGAAAAAAGCTACGAAAAGAAGCCGATTATGTAAAAATAAACGGACATACGTTTAGCGATGTAGCTTCATTAAGTATTGACAAAGCATCAGAATTAATTTCATCATTAACGCTCAACGATTACGAAAAACCCATTGCCGAACGCTTATTATTAGAAGTAAAAAATCGCTTGAAGTTTTTGCAAGAAGTTGGCTTAGGTTATCTTACATTAGACAGATTATCGAACACACTTTCTGGTGGAGAATCACAGCGTATAAATTTAGCCACATCAATTGGAAGTAGTTTGGTTGGGTCGTTGTACGTATTAGATGAACCAAGCATTGGGCTTCATCCACGAGATACGCATCGTTTGATAAAAGTTTTAAAGTCTTTGAGAGATTTAGGAAACACCGTTGTTGTAGTTGAGCATGATGAAGAAATTATGAAAGCTGCGGATGAAATTATTGACATTGGACCAATGGCGGGAACGTTTGGCGGTGAGGTTGTTTTCCAAGGCGTACATGATGATTTGATGTTGTCTCAAAACAGTTTAACGGCAAAATATTTAACAGGCAGAGAAGAAATTTTTGTGCCTGAAAAACGCAGAAAATGGCACAGTTTTGTTACGATTGAAGGCGCTCGTGAAAACAATTTAAAAGATATAGATGTAAAAATTCCATTAGGTGTTTTAACAGTTGTGACAGGTGTTTCGGGTTCGGGTAAATCTACTTTGATAAAGAAAATTTTAGTGCCTTATATTAAACGTCAGTTGGATGGATATATTGATAAACCAGGCGATTTTAATACCATAAGTGGCGATGTAGAAAAAATAAAATCATTAGAATTTATTGACCAAAACCCGATTGGAAAATCATCGCGCTCAAATCCTGTAACGTATGTAAAAGCATTTGATGAAATTCGTAAATTATTTGCATCTCAACAAGCATCTAAAGTTAATGGGTTTCAGGCAAAACATTTTTCGTTTAATGTTGAAGGTGGTCGCTGTGAAACCTGTCAAGGCGATGGTACCATTACTGTTGAAATGCAGTTCATGGCAGACGTTCACCTAAAATGTGATGAGTGTAACGGTAAGCGTTTTAAAGATGAAGTTTTAGAAGTAAACTATCTTGATAAAAACATCTACGACATATTAGAAATGACCGTTGACGATGCCATTGAGTTTTTTTCTGCCAATAATTCTACCACTGAAAGGAAAATTGTTGAACGATTAAAACCATTATCAGACGTTGGTTTGGGTTATGTCCGCTTGGGTCAGCCATCAAGCACGTTGAGTGGAGGAGAAGCACAGCGAATTAAATTGGCTTCATTTTTAAACGATGAAAAACAAACGGCTCATACCTTGTTTGTATTTGATGAACCTTCTACTGGTTTACATTTTCATGATGTGAAAAAATTGCTTTTTGCTTTGAATGCTTTAATAGAAAAAGGACATTCGGTGTTGGTAATTGAGCACCATGGAGATATTATAAAATCTGCCGACTGGATAATTGACCTTGGTTTAGAGGGTGGTGAAAATGGCGGTAACCTTTTGTTTGAAGGCATTCCTGAAGATTTGATAAAAAACAAATCGTCTTATACAGGAAAGTTTTTGAAAGAAAAATTATAAGCTACCAAGGGTTTTCAAGGCTCTTTTTATCGAAGGTTTTATTGACGTCAATAAATGTTGAATTTTTTGTGTTTTTCAAAATCAGAGGGTCTTTTTTAGAAAACAGTTTAGACAGCAGAGAAACGGGAAAAAGCACAAAGTAAAAAATAACACTTAATAGAATTTTTGGTACAATCAGGCTCAACAGCCAAGCCAATTTCATCCATAAAAAATCTATTTTTTTACTTAGATAATTGGAGAAAACACCAATAACGCCAACAGACAAAGCAGCATATAAAAAGCCAATGTTTTTCGTCAATAAAGCAACAGTGATAAGACCAACGGTAATGGTTAGCACCGTTTTTGCAGGATTTATTTTAGCGGCTTTCATTTTATCAAAGATATTATTTTTTCAGGAGTGAGTCAGACAAAAACTTAGCTAATTCTTTATTATAATTTTCGTTGGGATGTCCATCACCTTTTATGAAATATTTTTCGGGTTCAGATTTTATTTTAGGTATTACTGAGCTTATATAATAATGCTCAATCTGGGTACTATTTATTTTATTATATAGTAATTCTTCATGTTCATTTTTTTTTGAAAAAATAGTAGAAGAATCGTGAATTAATAGAATGAAGCGCACATTTTTTTGATTTAATAGTTGATGCATTTTTAAAGCTATCAAGTAAGTTAGTTCAACATCTGCTTTTTTTATTTTTGGTTTTAAAAA
Organism: Bacteroidia bacterium; assembly: GCA_046569885.1. Taxonomy (GTDB): domain Bacteria; phylum Bacteroidota; class Bacteroidia; order Flavobacteriales_D; family Parvicellaceae; genus JBKHVV01. The sequence continues at coordinate 17,020 of JBKHVV010000028.1, read as the reverse complement.
TTTATCATAAAGTGTTGATGTTTTAAAAATTGTTGCAATCAAATTATCTGATTTTTTGATTTCTTTTGAAAAAGTACCTACAAAATTTACGTCATTGTTTTCAATCACATATTTTGGACCATTTTTATCCCAATTAACCATTCCTGCAGCACGTTCTATGTGCTGTGGTAGTAATAAAAACACGAAGATGTGTTCGTTGTTAGAGTTGAACAAGTTTCCTTTTTCAATAAGTCTTAATGCTTGGTGAGGTCCATATCCGCTAAATGCAAAGTTTTTAGAATTAAATTTATTTTCGCTAAATGTATTAAAAAAATAAGGCAACGTTTGATGGTCATTTAAACCATCACCTAGCATAAATGAGCAACCCATAAAATAAACTTTTTTGTTGGATGAATCATTGTTGTTTGGAATAATCCTGTGTCCATTATCAAAAGTATAGTTTGCGTTGTATATCTTATGAAATCTATTTTTTTTAGTTAGTTGAACTTTAAATAGAGTATCATTTTTCGGACCATAACCAACATGCGGTATTTCATAAGATAGTAGAGAATTTCCTACATAATTTCCTGCATACACTTCTCTAACAATTATTTTTTTTGTGAAATAATAGGCTTCGTAAACAAATAATGAAAACGGAATGGAGGCTAAAATGAAAAAAACTTGTTTGATGAGTTGTTTTTTCGATTTTATACCCAATATTGTTAGTAATAGGGCAAGAATAAGGAAAAATAAACCCAATCCAAAGTTTTGTATTATGTAATTAACCGCTCCCAATGTTTATTTATTACGTAATTTTTTAGCTAAAAATTTTCCTAATTCTCTATTGTAATTTTCATTTGGATGCCCATCTCCTTTTATTTTGTATTTTTTATAATTATGCCTAAAGTCAGGAATAATAGAGTCTATGTAGTAGTGTTCAATGTTTGTTTTTGATAAATTGTCATAAATAATTTTTTCCAAATCGCCATATATTACTTTTTCACTCTCTGTGCTTTCGGATGTTTGAATTAGTAGTATAAATCGAATGTTTTTTTCCCTTAAAGATGAATGTATCGTCTTTATTATCTCAAGTACTCTTAACGCATCTTTATCGGTTAGTTTTGGTTTTAAAAACGTGGCATACAACGCTGATTTTTTCCAAGATGATTTTAGTTTATCTACAATGTAATTATCATTCAAAGAAGTTTTTTCATCAAAAGCTCCTTTGTAGATTAAAGAATTATTTTCTACTTCATATTTAGGTCCAAATTTATCCCAATCTACGTAGCCTGCGGCTCTATCAAGATGTGAAGGAAGTAACAGATAGATAGCAACCGATGAATCTTCTACTTCACGTTTTAGTTTTGTTTCTACAATCTTTAATACCTGATGTGTCCCATATCCGCTAAAAGCATAGTTAATAGAATTGAATTTATGTTCAGAGTACTCATTAAAAAAATAAGGCAATGTTTGCTTATCATTAAGTCCGTCTCCAAAAATAAATGAGCAACCCAAAAAATACATAGATTTTTTTGAACTATCGTTATTATTAGGAATGAAACGTTTTCCTTTTTTTAAGGTGTAGTTCACATCATAAACGACCGTGTCATTTTTTAGTTTAATGGCAGAAACCACCATAGTGGTGTCGTCATAAGGCCCAAAACCAACATCTTTTTTATAACCAGAAACAAATGAATTTCCTTTATAGGTTCCACCAAAATTTACATGATTATGTTCTTTTTGTAAAAAATGATATAATTCGAAAAGAAATAAAGCTACAAATATTGCAGAGCAGTTAAACAGAATTTTCTTTGTAAATTCTTTTTTGCGTTTAATTCCTAAAACGACTAAGGAAAAGGCAAACAGCAGTGAAAAAGTTCCAATGCCAAAGTCGTAGAAAATTAATTTAGCCCATTCCATTAGTTTAAAACAGAGTATAAATAAAAGGTGCTACTGCACTTCCACCTCCGAAAACAATAAGCAATCCGAGTAGAAGCAAAATAATAATAACAGGAGCTAACCAAAATTTTTTGCGTTCTTTTAAGAACAGCCATAAGTCTTTTATGAAATCCATAGTTTAATCCATTTTAAATTTTATCGTCCACTTTTCTTTGTTTTTCCAATCGGGCTGTGCTGTTTTACAATATACAAAATTGTTGATGACTAAGAAGTCCATTTCGGTACTCATAAAGCAGCGATAAGCATCATAAGGTGTGCAGGCGATAGGCTCACCTCTTACATTAAAACTGGTATTTACCAATAAAGCATAATCCGTTTCATTTTTAAAAGCATTTATAAGTTCCCAATATTTTTGGTTTGTTTCTTTGTGTACACTTTGAATTCTTGCAGAAAAATCTAAGTGGGTTACGGATTGTATGTCGCTTCGTTGGTGATACAATCTTTCCCAAAGAGGTAATTCGTAATAGTTCTCAGGAAGTTTTTTTCTTCTATTTTCCTTTATAGGTGCAACCATAAGCATATAGGGAGAGTCTGTCTCTAAGTCAAAATACTCTTTCACATCTTCACTCAAAACAGAAGGTGCAAAGGGTCTAAATCCTTCTCTGTATTTTATTTTAAGGTTTAATTTTTTTTGCATTTCAGGATTACGGGCATCGGCTAAAATACTTCTGTTTCCGAGTGCTCTCGGTCCAAATTCCATTTTCCCCTGAAACCATCCAATTATATTTCCTCCAGCTATTTTATTGGCTACAAATTTTGTTAATTCAGAAAACGAATTATAGTAGGTGTAATCTGCTTTAACTTTACGATTCATCAATTCAACTTCTTTATCAGAATAATCAGGGCCGAGGTATGAGCCACTCATAGGGTCATTTTTTTCATCCGTTTTTCTTTCCGCATTATAGTAAATATAGTGTATTGCTAATGCAGCTCCAAGAGCACCTCCAGCATCACCAGAAGCTGGTTGTATGTAGATGTTTTTAAACATATTTTCTTTCAAAAGTTTTCCGTTTGCCACACAGTTTAATGCTACACCACCAGCTAAACACAGATTTTCAGAATGGGTAATTCTCTTTGCTTCTTTCGCTAATTTAATGACAATTTCTTCGGTTACATTTTGAATAGCTAAAGCCAAATTACAATGGTGTTGCTTTAGGTCTGCCTCAGGCTTTCGAGTTCCGAAACCAAAAACTTCTTTCCATTTATTTTCTTTTATCATTCTTAGCCCTGTAGCGTAATTAAAATAAGGTTGATTCAACCAAATAGAACCATCCTCTTTTATATCTACCAAATGTTTTTTAATTAGTGAAATATATTTTTTGGTTTCTTCCGAATTAGGATTACCATAAGGAGCCAAGCCCATTAATTTATACTCACCTGAGTTTACCGTAAAACCTAAAAAGTAAGTAAAAGCACTATATAACAATCCTACCGAGTGAGGAAAATTCATTTCTTTTAAAAAAGTAATTTTATTTCCTTCGCCCATACCTATAGAAGCGGTACACCATTCGCCAACGCCATCAATAGTTAGTATTGCTGAATTTTTGTAGGGTGACGGGTAAAAAGCACTTGCCGCATGAGATAAATGGTGTTCTGGAAACAATAATTTTAATTTTTTTCTGTCGTATTTTTCCACTTCTTTTAATCCATCATAAATGAGTTTTTTAAGAAATAACTTTTCATTAATCCAAACAGGAATTGCTTTTAAAAATGATGTTATTCCTTTTGGTGCAAATGCGTAGTAAGTTTCTAAAAGTCTTTCAAATTTTAGCAAAGGTTTGTCGTAGAATACCACAGCATCAAGCTCGTCTATTGCTAATCCAGATTCTTCCAAACAATATGTTATAGCGTTTATTGGAAAATCAGCAGTATGTTTTTCTCTTGTAAAACGTTCCTCTTGTGCTGCGGCAATTATTTTCCCATCAACAATTAACGCTGCTGCGGAGTCATGATAAAATGCAGATATGCCGAGTATTTTTGCCATTCAATAAATTCAAAAGTACTAAATAAAAAAAACCCTCGAACTATCGAGGGTTTTTTTGTTATTCTTGAGGAAGTATTTGTTTTAAGTATTGCAGCACTTGACTATCGGTTTCTTTCTCTTTTATAGAATTTATTGAAGCGCTAATGTCATTAGCTTTTTCACTATATACCGCTTTTTCAGCATTGTCTGTGGTGCTAGATGCTTTTTGTTGATAATGACCTTTTGTAGCATTTAGCAATTGATATCCTGCTAACTTAACAAACCACGGACTTGCATTGGCAGCCACATCTTTATATTTTGCAACACCTTTATCAATTTCCGTATCACTTTGTTTCATTAAATAGGTGTGATAGGTCTGCAAAAATTGATATTTTCCAAAGCCGTTAATATTGTCAATGGCATTTAAAAAGAAGTCATGCTGTTCAGCTGTTCCATGTTTTACATAAACTTTTGCAATCGCATTTCTAATGGAACTTCCTTTTTCATTTTCTAAAGATTTTGCAATGGTTAAAGATTTTTCGGGATTCATAGCAGCATAAGCAGAAAGTGCTTCGCCCAAAACAAAGTAAGAAGAATCTTTCAGTGCATTTTCGTAAACAGTTTCTAAAGACTTGTCACTTTCAAAATAAGTACTTAAATGACGAATGGCTTGACCTCTTGCAATTGATTTTTTATCGTTTTGAGCAATGTTGATGAGTTTCTTTTTAATGGCATCTCCGTAATTGGTTAAAGCACTTTTAGATGCTTTCATCGCCATCACTTTTATGTCCCAATGTTCGTGGTCTAGTAGATTCAAATATACTAAATGAGCGGATGGTACATTTTCTTTTGCCAATGCGTCAAATGCTTCATTTTTATCTAGCCAAAGCGGTGCATATTTTAACTGATTTACCCATTGTTCGTTTGGTTTGATGTCTTCTTTTTCGCACAATAAAACTTTATCAGCATCAATGTTAACAAGGGTTGGCGTATAGTCTAACGTAAATTCAAACATTTTTTCTACTTCATCGGCAACTACATTGAATCGTTGAGCTTTTTCGTAGTTGTAAACATCAATAGCAATAGGTAATTTGTAAAGCGGAACTTTATCAAAATTTTGATTTTGTTTGATGGTAACTTTTAATATTTTCGTGCTTTCATCAAAACTCTGAGAGAACTCAACAACAGGATGTCCTTTATCTAAAAACCATTGATTAAAAAACCAGTTTAAATCTTCACCAGTTACTTCTTCAAATGCCAAGCGTAAGTCATGAATTTCAGCTGCTTTAAATTTATTTTGTGTTAAATAAAGATTTAACGAAGTAAAAAATGCTTCATCACCAACATGGTTTCTCAACATGTGTAAAATACGTCCACCTTTGTTGTACGAGTGTCCGTCAAACATTTCTTCTTTGTCGCCATAATCAAATCGAATCAAATCTTTATAGCCCGTATTTTGCGAAGAAAGAATATATCCCTGCATCTCATCGTAAGCATTCATGTCAGCTTCAAAACGTCCGTATTCATATTCATCCCATAAATATTGGCTATAGTTAGCAAACGATTCATTAAGCGGTAAGTTCGACCATGACTCACACGTAACCAAATCTCCAAACCAATGGTGAAATAATTCGTGTGCGATGGTAGATTCGTTATTTCCGTCAATCGTTTCGCGTGTAGTTTGATTATAAAATTCTCCGTTGATTACCGCACCGGTGTTTTCCATTGCACCAGAAACATAATCGCGAACAATTACTTGGTCGTATTTTTCCCAAGGGTATTCTACGTTCAACAGGTTTGAAAAGTATTCAATCATTTTAGGTGTTTTACCGAAAATAGCTCTGGCGTGAGGTTCGTATTCGTGTTCTAGATAATAACCTACTTCCATTACAGAGCCATCTTTGCGTTTCCACTGGTCTTTTACGATGGCAAAATCGCCAATAGCCATCATAAATAAGTATGGTGTGTGGGGTAACGCTTGCCTCCAATGGTCGGTACGTGTACCATTGCCGTTTTCTTTTGATGAAAGTAATAAACCGTTTGATAGTGTTTTGTAGCGTTTATCTACGGTAATAAAAATTTCTTGTGTAGTTTTTTGATTAGGCGCATCAATGGTTGGAAACCAACAAGAACTTGCTTCTGTTTCGCCTTGAGTCCAAATTTGAGTCGGTTTTTTAGCATCGGTGCTATCAGGATTTACAAAATAAAGACCTTTAGCATCGGTAATGGCATCGCTACCTTGAACGTTTAATTCATCGGGTTTGGCGGTATATTCAATATAAATGGTATAACTATCATTTTTGGTATAAGTTTTACTCAAATCAATTCTCAAAAACCAATTATCGTAGGTATATTTTAAATCTTGTCCGCCTTTTATAGACACTTTTTTAATGTCCATGCCTTTAGCGTCAAGCGTTAAGCTGTCTGTAGGGTAGAAGTGAGGCTTTAAAGTAATTTCCGCTTTTCCATACAGATAACGTTTTTTCCAATCGAAACTAACTTCCAATTTGGTGTGTTGAAGGTCGTTGATGCGTTTTTCGGCTTCTCTGTAAATGGGTCTAGAAATACCCTGTGAGGTTGTATCTGGTGCGTTAGCTTCAACCGTAATTTCAGGAACATCGACATTATACTTTGGTGAACAAGCCAAGGCTGCTGAAAAAATAAATAAATAGATAACGTTTTTTCTCATTTTTCTAATGTTTTAATCTTAGCAAAGCTAATGCTTACTTTTTTATTTAAAAGTTAAAAAATGATAAACGGCAAAATTATGTGACGTGTTGTTGTGTTAAGGTGTTAACGTACTAAAAATATAAAAACACTAACCCTTTAGCACGCTAATACTATAACACGATTTACTGTTAAATACTGTTAAATTGAGACAAACTTGTTTGTTTATAAGGTAAATTTGTATTTGTGATACCGCAGAAGTACATAAATTATATCATCATTTTAGGAACCATTGCACTGATTGGTTTGGCAGGTATTCAGTTTTATTGGATGCAAAATGCCTATCATTTAAAAGAAGCGCAACTGGAGCAAAACCTCATTAAATCGTTGTATGGAATTAGAAGAAATGTAGCCAAGAATGAAGCCATGAAGCGTATGTCGGCTTCTCCATTTGGAAACCAAATGATGCAACATTTTGATAAGAATTATCATCCAAAACATCATAAATACCACAAAAAAAATGTGCAAGTTGACACGATAATTTCGCCTCATGGAGAAATGGAAATTCGTATGAGAGAAGGCGATTCGTCTAAGGGTACTTACAGCGAAAGTGTTTTTTCTGCCAATGACCCTTCGTGGGCAATGGAAATGATGCAAGATTTATTTTCTTTTTCGCCTTTTTCTCGATTAGAAGATAATTTAACGTACTCCGAGTTGGATTCAATCATTCACGAAGAACTGAGAGAAAACGGTATAAAATCTCACGTCAATTTTGCCGTGTTCAATCGCTTTAAAGAACCTGTAATTTATGATGACAATGTGAAAGTAAAAACGCTTAAAGGTTTACTTCGCTCAGATTATAAAATAAACCTTTTGAGCAGAGATTTTATGGGTCCTGAGTATTTTTTGAGTTTGGATATAGCCAACAAAAAAGGGGCTATTTTGCACAGCATGATTGGGATGTTGTCGTTGAGTTTAATTCTTTTGTTGTCGGTCATTGCTATTTTTTATTTTACGGTTTCTACCTTGTTAAAGCAGAAAAAATTATCCATCATCAAAAACGATTTTATCAATAACATGACGCATGAATTGAAGACGCCTATTTCAACCATTTCGTTGGCGTGTGAGATGTTGTCGGATAGTTCCATCAATCAAACCGAAGCGCAGAAAAAGAGTTTTATCGGTATGATACAAGACGAAAACAAACGCTTGGGCAATTTGGTAGAAAGTGTGTTGCAAACGGCTATTATTGATAAAGGCGAGTTAAAATTCCAACCCGAAAACATTTCGGTTCACGCCATTATTGAAAATGCCGTGAAGAACATTCACATTCAAATTCAGCAAAAAGGTGGGCATATTTCGCAGCATCTCAATGCAAAATTTGACGAAATAGAAGGCGATAAAACACATTTGACGAATGTTATTTTTAACCTTTTGGATAACGCCAACAAATATTCTTTGGATGCGCCTGAAATTTCTATTTCTACCGAAGACGTAGTTGGTGGAATCGTTATAAAAGTTAGCGACAAGGGCATGGGCATTGCCCCCGAAAATCAGCATAAAATATTTGAAAAGCTATATCGCGTACCTACCGGAAATGTGCATAATGTAAAGGGCTTCGGTTTGGGATTAAGTTATGTAAAAGCCATTGTGGAGAAGCACGGAGGCAACATCAATGTAGAAAGTGAATTAGGAAAGGGCTCAACGTTTACAGTATTTTTACCAAAAACCATACAGCATGGCAACAACTAACATTTTATTAGTAGAAGACGACCCTAATTTGGGTGTTTTGCTTAAGGAATATCTTACAGCAAAAAAATACAATGTAACGCTTTGCATCAATGGTGAAGATGGTTACAAAGCATTTGTAAAAGACCGTTTTCAGTTTGTGATTTTAGATGTGATGATGCCCAAAAAAGATGGTTTTACTTTGGCAGAGGAAATTCGCGGGATAGATAAACACATTCCCATTTTGTTCCTCACGGCAAAATCTATGAAAGAAGATACGCTAAAAGGATTTAATGTGGGCGCGGATGATTACATGACCAAACCTTTTAGCATGGAAGAATTATTAGCGCGCATGAATGCCATTTTGCGTAGAACCAACACCAAAGAACTTGCGCAAGAAAATTACGAAATAGGAAAATACCACTTCTCTCCATTAGAACAAAAATTACAGATTAAAGGAAAAGCCATAAAACTAACCACCAAAGAAAGTGAACTGCTGGAACTACTTTGCAAAAACCGCAATGGGGTGTTAGAACGTGCCAATGCCTTAAAAGCCGTTTGGGGAGATGACAACTATTTTAACGGACGCAGCATGGATGTGTATGTTGCCAAACTTCGCAAACACTTAAATTCCGACCCCAAAATTGAAATTGTAAACGTACACGGCAAAGGGTTTAAATTGTTGGTGGGGTAGGTTTAGTACTTAATTTTTTCCTCTTTTAAACATCTCTCACTCGCTCAAGCAATCGTTCATCTCCTGCAACACTTTGTGTACTTCCTCAAGTTCCTTGTTTATTTCTTTCATCAGCTTATCCAAATCTATCCCCTGAATTGATTTTTCAATCTCTTTCAATTCTTCATTCAAACAAGCAAATGCAGCATCAATACCAGGACAATCTAAAGTTAATCCATCTTTAAATACGTGCATGGTTTCCGTACATTCATCAATACATTGGTGGTGTTTCATTATTTCCTCAACGCAATCTTCAATGGCTTGTTCTAAAGATTTTGTAGTTTGAGAAAATACATTCGCTCCAAATATCACTGAAAATAGAGCTGTCAAGATAAGTGATTTCGTTTTCATAATTTATCTAGTTTAAAACATCCTAATTCAAAGATAATCAAATTAATATAAAAATCTAACACATTGACAAAAAAACTTTTATTCTTTACACTTCTTAATTCGTAATTTTTAATTGAATTTTCTATCTTTAGCACTTGTAAATAAACTTTGCATAAATGGCAACACTTGGCTGGAATGAAATAAAAGACCGAGCATTAAAATTCTCAAAAGAATGGGCTAATACTACCAATGAGGAAGCCGATGCTAAACCTTTTTTAGATGCCTTTTTTGATGTTTTCGGAATTGCGCGAAGAAAAGTAGGCACGTTTGAACACAAAGTAAAAAAACTAAACGATGCTGATGGTTATATTGATTTGCTTTGGAAAGGCGTTATCTTAATTGAGATGAAAAGTCGGGGTAAAAACCTTGACAAAGCGTTTCAACAAGCCAAAGATTATGCACAAGGCTTAAAGCAAAATGAGCTGCCCAAATACATTTTGGTGTGCGACTTCTTTACCTTTCGATTGTATGATACCGAAGAACAAAAAAACCATGAGTTTACCTTGCCCGAATTTGTTAATCATGTAGGCTTGTTCGGTTTTATTTCGGGCTACCAAAAAAAGATTTACAAAGAACAAGACCCTGCCAACATACAAGCAGCCGAGTTGATGGGCAAACTGCACGACCGATTGGAAGAAATTGGCTATACTGGTCATCCGCTTGAGGTATATTTAGTGCGCATTTTATTTTGCTTGTTTGCAGAAGATACCAACATTTTTAACAAGCAACAATTTCAAGATTACATTGAGCAACGCACCAACGAAGATGGTAGCGACCTTGCATCTAAACTGCAAGAGTTGTTTCAAGTGTTAAACACTCCGAATGAAAATAGATTTAAAAACCTAGATGAGCAATTGGCAGAGTTTCCGTATGTAAATGGAAAACTATTTGAAGAAATTTTGCCTATGGCAAGTTTCGACAAAAAAATGCGCCAAGCACTTTTAGATTGTACGTACATAGACTGGAGCAAAATTTCGCCCGCCATTTTTGGCTCTATGTTTCAAAGTGTAATGAACCCCAAAGAACGTAGAAATTTGGGCGCACATTACACCAGCGAAAAAAACATCATGAAACTCATTAAGCCCTTGTTTTTAGATGAACTTTGGCAAGAGTTTGAAAAAATAAAAAGCACTAAGAGCAAACTTCAAGAATTTCATAAACGATTAAGCACACTAAAATTTTTAGACCCTGCTTGTGGTTGCGGCAACTTCTTGGTAATTACGTATCGTGAGTTGCGTTTGTTAGAATTAGACATTTTAAGGGCGCAATACAAAAACCAAATGGCTACAAGTTTAGAGAGTATTGTTTGGTTAGATGTTGACCAATTTTATGGCATAGAGTACGAAGAATTTCCTGCGCGTATTGCCGAAGTAGCCATGTGGCTAATAGACCACCAAATGAACCAACTTATAGGCAATGAATTTGGACGATACTTTGTGCGTCTACCACTTAAAAAAGGAGCCAAAATTGTACATGGTAACGCACTTACAACAAATTGGCAAAGTTTATTAAATCCTGTAAATACCTACGATGTAGTGGCTAAACATGCCAACATTTATGTAGCTGAAGATTATAAAGTAGAGTACCAAACCGTAAATGTACAAGCTGAAAGTTTTGAGGTACACAAGGGTAAAAAACCCGAGCCAAGTAACGAAATACGTTTTGATTACATTATTGGCAACCCTCCTTTTAGCGGCTCAAAAGTAATGAGCCAACGTATGCGCGATGAGGTGGTACAATGTTTTGATAATGCAAAAGGAACAGGAGTTTTAGACTATGTAGCGGCTTGGTATATTAAGGCGGCTAAATACATTCAAGGAACACAAATAAAAGTAGCGTTTGTTTCTACCAACTCTATTGTTCAAGGCGAACAAGTTGGCATTTTATGGGAGCAAATGCTTACTAAATACAACATTAAAATTCATTTTGCACACCGTACGTTTAAATGGAGCAACGAAGCCAAAGGCAATGCCGCTGTATATTGTGTTATTGTTGGTTTTGCTAATTACGACACCGCTAACAAACGCATTTTTGATTACGAAGACATAAAAGGCGAAGCCCACGAAATAAAAGCTAAAAACATCAATCCGTACTTAATTGATGCTAAGAATATTTTTATTGAAAAACGAAGAACACCTATTTGCAAGGTTCCCGATATTTCTTTTGGAAGTATGCCTAACGATGGTGGAAATTTACTTCTAACAAACGATGAAAAAGAAGTTATTTGTGCAAACGATAAAGTGTTCGAGAAATATGTAAGACCATTAATAAGCGGTAAAGAATTTTTAAACGGAATTAAAAAATGGTGTTTGTGGTTAGAAGGTTTTAACCCTGCCGATATTTCTAAAAGTAAAGAATTAGAAACGCGAATTAAAAAAGTAAAAGAACACCGACAAGACAGTACAAGAGAAGCCACAAGAAAATTAGCCCAAACACCTTATTTGTTTGGAGAAATAAGACAACCAAAATCGGATTATCTTGTTATTCCAAGAGTTTCTTCAGAAAACAGAAATATCATTCCGATGGCTTTGCTTTCAAAAAATAATATTGTTGGCGATACTTGTTTGGCTGTGCCTAACGCAACACTATATCACTTTGGCATTTTGCAATCGACAATGCACATGGCTTGGGTTAAAACAGTCTGTGGAAGATTAAAAGGAGATTATAGATACTCTAACGAAATTGTTTACAATAACTACCCATTCCCAGAAAACCCAAGCGAAAAACAAATAAAAGCCATAGAAACCGCAGCACAAAAGGTAATGGATGCTCGAAAATTGTATCCAAAAAATACGCTTGATGAGTTATACAAACCAACAGCAATGCCTGTTGAACTTATAAAAGCCCATAACGAACTTGACAAAGCCGTAGATGCTGCGTATAGCAAACAAGCGTTTACTTCCGAAGCCAAGCGCATGGAGTTTTTATTTGAGCTCTACGAAAAATACACGGCTGATTTGTTTAGTAAAGGAAAAACTAAAAAGAAAAAATAATGCTACATATTTCACAACTTAGAATCAAGCCCAAAACAATTGAATACTGGAGAAATCCTACAAAAGCTGAAATAAAATTTGGTCATGGTGCTATTCATTACAGAGAGTTTGATTTCAAATATTGTTTTTCGGAAGAAGGATATTTAAAGTATAAAATAAAAGCGTTAGATGATAATTTAGTTTATTACTATACCGGCACAGAATACCAAACAGCAAAAAATTCTGAATGCTTTTTTACTGAATTAATTTAAGTCGTATGATATAATTGAATAGTAAAATGAAACCTATACTTTGTTGGTATTACACACCATTCATCACTAGCAAGCAAATAAAAAATTAGCAATGAAAAAAGAACTGATTACAGAACTTTTCGAAAAATTTGAGCAGGCATGCTATATCTATAAGAATGTAGAATGTTGGAGCGCTAGAGAATTGCAAACGATTTTGGGTTATTCTAAATGGGACAACTTTTTGAAAGTAATAGAAAAAGCAAAAACATCCTGCGAAAGTAGTGGTGTAGAGGTTTCTAATCATTTTGCCGACATCGGCAAAATGATAGAACTTGGCAAAGGAGCACAAAGGGAAATTGAGGATATTGCCCTTTCAAGATATGCTTGTTATTTAATTGCCCAAAATGCCGACCCAAAAATTGAAATTGCAAACGTACATGGCAAAGGGTTTAAGTTGTTGGTGGGGTAGGTTTAGTACTTAATTTTTTTTGGTTTATTTTTTTTCTTCTTTTGAATGCTTTTCCCTCTAACAGTATAGCATCATATTCAGCATTCAGTTTTGCTTCTTGTAATTCTATATTTTCTGAGGTGGTATGATATATCTCGTGTATTCCTGTAAAATAATAGAGTTCTCTCAAATTTCTATAAACCATATCAGGAAACATTAATGGCTCTATTTTAATTGAATCCATAGAAAACTCTTTAATTTCTTTATTCGTTTTCCAATCGAAAAGAAAAACATTTTTATTTGTTAGCATCATGCTACTATCGTTAACATAGTTTAATGAACCACAAAAAATTGAAATGGTATTTTCTTCATAAACCCAATTATATTTTCTTGTATTTTTATTATTGTTTTGAATTAATTCATTCGATTGATTTTCTTCAACTCCAGTAAGCCCAGCAACTAGCCGATACTTTCCGTCTATTAGTGTTATTCCTACTTTATTAGAAATGTCTAACACAATTTTTGAACGGGTAGTCAATAGATGTTCAAGAGATTTTCGGCCAATTTTTGTTAATGTTAATGTTCTTAAAAAGGTGTCAATCTTTTTGTCTTTAAATCCGCCAACCAATAGCTTTCTTCGCGACTTAAATTTCACAGAAATTTTATTTTCATTAGTGTCAAAGATATGCCCTTCAACTTTTTTAAACTTATAGTATAAAGGAATTTGACCATAATATTTTACAGAAGCAGATAGAAATATAAAAGCAATTAAAAAATACTTCAGCATAATAAACCGTTAAATTATTCGTTAGTGTAAATATAGCAAAAAACAGTTGTTGGGTTGTTGCACAAGTTAAACCAAATAAAACAACTGTTATGACACCAAAAAAATCTGAAAAAGCCAATTTAGAAAGGTATCGTTCTGCCTTCTTTCAATTGGGACTAGTAGTAGCACTTAGTGTATCGCTGGTAGCATTCGAGTGGGTTTCTCCTGCTTTAGAAAAAGTTGAGTTTTCAGGAAAAATGGCTTTAGAAGAAGAGCCGTATATTATTCCCGAAATTATTCCTAAAAAAGAAGAACCCACTCAACAAAAGAAAACTCCAACACAACAAACGGACAAGCCTTCCGAAAAATATAAAGTTGAGGACAGTCTAAAAATTCAAACTGAAAAGAAAATTCCTGATATTCCCATCATAGATTTTGGAGATAAAGGAAAAGAAGATTCTGTTTTTATTGAAACGGGTATTACAACCTCTACTTTTAAAATTAATGAGGTAGATGTGTTGCCTGAATTTCCTGGTGGTAGAAAAGCTCTAAAAGAATTCTTGGCTGACAATACCAAATACCCACATCAAGCGAGAGAACGTAACGTTATGGGCGAAGTGAAAGTTTCTTTCGTAATTGATGAAAACGGCTTTGTTACGGATGTGAAACTCATCAATGACATTGGTTACAATTGTGGTAAAGAAGCCATGCGCGTGGTTAACTCTATGCCTCAATGGAAACCTGCTAGAATTAGTGGTAAAGCAGTTCCTGTTTACTATCAGGTGAAGATAAATTTTTTGTTGAAGTAAAGGAATTTTACTTCACTTATAAAATCCACTAATCGTCATCCTGAATTTATTTCAGGATCTGATTAGAGAGGGATACTGAAACAAGCCTGCCTTGTCGGAAGACAGGTTCAGCATGACGGCTCTTTTTTTATATGGGTTTGACTCAAGCTCACAAAAAACCCCAAGCATTTTGGCTTGAGGTTTTAACAACGGCAGGAAGTTTTTTTAATGCCCTTCTCCGCAGTGAACCACGTAATCAACTCCACCAACAGTTGTTTTACCTTCGCTTTCCAATTTTTCAAGTTCTTCACCACATTTTTCGCCCATTTCTACTTCGGCACCATTGGCGTCATCGTAGTGGCATTCGGCACATTCTTCTTTTTTGCATGAGGTGAATGAAGCACTTGCTACAAACATTCCTAGCATCATTACTAATGATATTTTCTTCATGATTGTTTTGGTTTTTTATTGGTTTGACTTTTTGTTAGTGTGTTTTAAATGAATACGTGCACTGATGTAAAAATTTCTTGCGGGAGCTTCTAAACCGATATTCTTTAAACGTGAGAGGTGGTCTATATATGCTTCGTTCAATAAATTTCTTACACCAACTTTAATATAAATAGGTTGTTTGAAATTAAGTTTTAGGTTAGCTCCAACGTGAATGAGTTGATAAGCAGGCGATGTGGTTTCGTAAGTAACGACTCTGTTTTGCGGTAAAAAATAAAGGTGTTGCACCGAAATATTTTCGAGATGAATTCTCCCTTTTGATGCTAACTCTACACGCACGGTAGTATTAAAACGTGTTTGAGGAATTAAGGGCAACGGAGTTCCTGTTTCATCTTCTGCCTGAATGTAAGAAACGGAATGCTCCAAATGCAATTGGTGCGCAAAATGCGGATGATAATGCACGCCCAAATCTCCACCATACAATTGCGCAGAATTTGCTTGTTTATAATGAAACACAGGAAAGCCATCAATGCTTGTATTTTGCGGCTCTAAGTAAATGTAATCTTGCAGTGAGGTATAAAATGGATTGGCAATAATGCTGATGTGGTCTGAGGCATATTCGGCAGAAATATCCATTTGCGTGGCATGTTCACTTTGTAAATTTTTATCGCCAACTTCGTAACGCAAGTTAGCATGATGAATGCCATTTGCCAGCAATTCGCTTAAATGTGGCGGACGAAACCCTGAAGATATATTTGCTCTGAACGTATATTTATTCATTGACTTTACAGCACCCGCAGAGTAGTTAAATCCGTTGTACGATGAGCTAAAAGGAGCATTCCCGTTAAAATAAGTTACGCTGTTTACGTTACGGTTATCAAAACGAATGCCTGTTTGTATGTTCCAATTGTTTTTTTCCATCTGAATCAAAGAATACACGCCATTGTCTAACAAATTAGAATTGGGAATTAAGATTTCTTCGGCTTTGTTGTCATTATTATTTTCTTGAAACATGCCTTGAGCACCGATAATGAGGTTAGTCGTTTTCTTTAAGTTATTTCTCCAACGTACATTATAAGGATAATTGCTTAGTGTCATATCTATGCCGGCAATGGTTACTTTTTCTTCGTGTTCTATTATATTATTAGAAGTGTATCCCGTCCAAATTTTGAGGTCACTTTTAGTAAAGTAAAACGTATTTTCTAAAAGAGCATAATGATTGGTAATTAACTGCACAGGAATAATTTTATCTCTTTTTTGTGTAGAAGTTTGAAATGATTCGGGTGTTGTAATGCTGTCGTGTGTATGCCCAGGTAAACCAATTCGATTAAACACGTAGTTGTATCTCAAATTCATTACCCAATTCCCTTTGTTATAACCGATGGCAGTTTTTACATTGTTTTCGTAAAATCGAGAGTTGGTGGCATAGTTTCCATTGGGTAATTGATAGTCGGCATTGTTCGAGTAATTTCCGAAAATGTTTATGCGTAGTTTTTCTTTTGACCATTTAACTCCTGCAAAATTTTTAGTGCGTAAAGAGTTTGTTTCAAACTGACTTTCCACAAAACTTTCCAAACTGTTTTGCGCAGCGTAGGGTTCATCGGTAAAATAAACCACGCCACCCAAGGCATCTACACCATATAGAACGGAAGAAGGTCCCTTTATAATTTCTACGTTTCCAATGCCGTTTTCGGTAATGCCCATGCCGTGATCGCCACCCCATTGTTGGTTTTCTATACGCAAACCATTCAAATACGTTACCACACGCATACCCGATAAACCGCGAATTACGGGTTTACTTATACCCACACCTGTACTTAAATTATAAACGCTTGGAATGTTGGCAATCGCATCTGCCAAATTAGTATTCAACACGGTATTGAGTTCGGATAAACTTCTGCTTTCAATATTGGTAATGCTGTGCTTTTG
>JBKHVV010000027.1:0-22194 GCA_046569885.1 Bacteroidia bacterium | reverse complement strand
ACAAAGTAAAACATCACTAAATATTGTGCGCATAGGCACTTCGGGCTCTTTGCAAAAAGACATTCCAACAGGAAGTTTTGTAGTATCAGAATTCGGTTTGGGCTTAGATGGCTTACTTCATTTTTACAATTTTGAAGAAAATGAAGAAGAGCAAACACTTTTAGATGAAATTATAAAACAAACCAGCTATCCTAAAACCGCTCCCAAATTATATTTGGCAAAAGGAAATGAAGCGTTAATACAACAACTTTCCTCCGAAGAAACCTATTTAGGAATTACCGCTACGGCTAATGGTTTCTATGGTCCACAAGGTCGCCAGCTTAGGTTAACGCCAAAAATTGAAGGCTTTAATGATAGATTATCTTCATTCAGCTATAACAATCATATTGTTTCAAATCTTGAGATGGAAACCTCTGCCCTATTTGGTTTGGGGAAATTATTAGGACATAACTGCGCCACTATTTGTCTCATTTTAGCCAATCGTTACAACAAAACCTTTATTAAAGATTACCCTGGTGGAATTGACAGTCTTATCCGTTATGTTTTGCAACGTTTAACGTGAAAGGTTGAGGGTTGAAGGTTGGAAAGTCATAAGGTCTGTAAAGTCAAAAGTCTTTAAGGTCAATTATTTGTAATTTGTAATTCATAATTTGCATTATCGGCATTAGCTTATCAACTACTTAACTGTTAAAAACAAACGCAACACACCGCTTTTTGTTTTGCATAATGCCCGAATTTTACCGCGTTAAAATCTATTATGCTGTCGGAAAAAGAGATAGAAGCACTTATAAAATTAATTGATGACCCTGATGAAGCAATATTTAATCACGTAAGGTCTAAATTACTCGAAATAGGCACTAATGTTATTCCGCATTTGGAAAGCGCATGGGAACAGGCGCGCATTGATGCCAACATGCAACAACGCATTGAAGAATTGATTCATGACATTAATTTTAAATCGGTTGAAGAAAAGCTAAAACAGTGGGTACAAAATGGTGGAAATAATTTATTGGAAGGCGCTATTCTCATTGCAAAATATCAATATCCAGATTTGAATACCGAAAAAATTTACCAAAAAATAAATCAACTAAAACAAGATATTTGGATTGAGCTTAATGATTTATTGACTCCTTTAGAAAAAACACGTGTTATCAATCATATTTTGTTTGATGTGCATAATTTTTCGGGTAACAAAAAAAATTTCCATTCGCCTCAAAATTCCTATATCAATAATGTTTTAGAGACAAAAAAAGGAAATCCTTTATCACTTTCTATCATTTACACACATTTAGCTCAAGAACTGAATATTCCTATTAGAGGTGTCAATTTACCAAGTCATTTTGTGGTAGCGTATATGGACGATAACCAATCTATGGGACTTATAAATCCTAACGAAGAAACGTATGGAATTCTATTTTATATCAATCCGTTTAGCAGAGGAACGGTATTTAACAAACACGAAATCGCTCAATTTTTAAATCAACTAAAACTGGAGCATTTACCAGAATACTATTCTGCTTGTAGTAATTTGGATATGATAAAACGCCTGATTACTAATCTTCTTTTTTCTTACGAAAAATTGGGCTATAAGGACAAAGTGGAAGATATGTATAAGTTAGTAGAGCTGCTCTCTTAGTTGAAGGTTGAAGGTTGAAGGTTGAAGGTTGAAAGTTGAAGGTTGAAGGTTGAAGGTTGAGGGTTGAAAGTTAAAAGTCCATAAAGTTGAAAGGTCGAAGGTCATAAAGTCAAACGTATTTATTCTTTTTTCTAAACTCTTTATTCTTTGGTCTAACTTCTAAAATTCTAATTTTTAAATTTTAACTTCTAAATCAACTAAAACTTCGGACAAACTGGAACACGAATGACTTCTCGTGGTTTTCTACATCTTAAATTAATTCCTAAGGAAATTTCGTGTGCACCCGCAGAAGCACTATTTGTTAGGCTTGAAACTGTGAAGTCGTAAGAGTAACCAATTCTATATTGACCTGTTTTTATACCCAACGAAACAGCAATAGCATCAGAGTAACCAAATACGTGTCTGTACCAAACACCTATACTTACTGGATCGTTGTAAATATACGTACCAATGTTTAGCTGTCTAAAACGTTCTTGCTGGCTAAAAATTAAATTGGGAGAAATGTAACTTTTATCTTCTTTGCTCTTCAAACCACCTGTGTTGATGGGTTTTCTCCAACCAAAATGTAAATTAAAACGCATAGGCCATTTGGCGCCTTCCATAAAAACTAACTCAGGCTCTGTTAAATGGCGCGCTGTTAAACCAACATACATATCATCCGAAAATGCCAAACCACCTACAGAAAAATCAAACACATTATCTTGTAATCCACCAAAGGTTTCATTGGTATTATAAATAAATCCACGTTGTGGATGTATTTGGTCGCCAAACGTTAATTCATCTGCATTCAACGTCCACTGAGACCAAGCACCTTCTGCGCCAAAACGAAACGACCATACATGATTTATTTTTAATTGATAGGCATACATACCACTTATATAAGTGCCTTTAAAAGCACCATTCACCGATTGTCTATCACTCATTATATACAAACCAATACCACCACCCAGCTTGCTTACGTATTGGTCGTACGATACACTTGTGGTAGTAAAATTAGCAGCCAATCCAGGCCACTGATTGCGATAGTTAATATGTATCACAGGGCAAATCTCACTT
Source organism: Bacteroidia bacterium (assembly GCA_046569885.1). Taxonomy (GTDB): domain Bacteria; phylum Bacteroidota; class Bacteroidia; order Flavobacteriales_D; family Parvicellaceae; genus JBKHVV01. The sequence goes on along the minus strand of JBKHVV010000027.1, from coordinate 19,502 downwards.
CCAGCAAAAGCAGGATTTAAATAAATAGGATTGGCATAATACTGCGTAAATTCTGGGTCATGTTGCGAATACATATTTTTTGACGAAAAAATCGTCATAAGTACCACAATATGAATAGTTTTTATTACCTTTGCGGCTGAACTTGTAAAGTGGTGAGAGTATAAATTTTTCATAAAATATTTTTTTTATTAAAAATTTGTTTTTACCTTTTATGCGTGAATAATAACCTACTCTATATACTTTAACGAGAAAAACTAAAAAAAGTGACAGAAAAAGAAAAAAATAAAACGTTAGACTTTTATTTTAGAAATAACTGGCTAAAGATATCTCGCCTATACACCTGTGTTGCTGAGGAGTATGCTGTAAACATGAGTATTGGAAATGTTCTTCTGAATGTTGACAAAGAAGGAACGCCAAGCACAAGTTTAGGTCCTAGAATGGGTATGGAAAATACCAGCTTACCAAGAACTTTAAAATGGATGGAAGATGATGGATTAATTTACAAAGTTCAGGATGTGAAAGATAAGCGAGTGGTTAAAATTTTTCTTAGCCAAAAAGGACAGGAATACCGAAAAATTGCCCGCGAAGTTGTTCTAAAATTCAACGAAATGATGACCAAAGACTTCAATCCTAAAGAAGTCGAAAAAATTACTGCTTCTCTTGCCCGAATTGACGAAATTTTGACAGAAAAACTGAAGGAAAGAAACGGGAAAAACGGAAAGAAAGAGAAGAAAAAATGCTAAAACACATCAAGCATGCAACAATAATTGGCTCTGGAGTAATGGGGAGCCAAATTGCTTGTCATTTGGCACAAGCGGGAGTAACTGTTTTATTGTTAGACATTATTCCAAAAGATGCGCACGAAAGCAAAGACAAAAAAGTACGCAATAGTATTGTAGATGGCGCACTAGCCGCAGCATCAAAAATGAGTCCTGCCCCACTCTATTCTAAACAATTTTTATCACGAATTACCACCGGAAATTTAACGGATGATATGTCTAAAATTGCTCAATCCGATTGGATTATTGAAGTAGTTACCGAACGCTTAGACATTAAACAAAGTGTATTTGAGCAAGTAGAAAAATACCGCAAACAAGGAACCTATATTTCTTCCAACACATCGGGCATACCAATGGAACTAATGCTAAAAGGAAGAAGCGAAGATTTTCAAAATTACTTTTGCGGCACACACTTTTTCAATCCACCACGCTATTTAGAGTTGGTAGAATTAATTCCATCCACCAAAACAAAACCTGAAGTAATTGCCTTTTTAGACACTTACATTTCTAAATTTTTAGGAAAGAAAACCGTAGTATGTAAAGACACGCCTGCCTTTATTGCGAATAGAATTGGCGTGTATTCTATTTTTTCATTGTTTCATCATACTATTAAACATGGTTTAACGGTTGAGGAAGTTGATAAATTGACAGGACCTATTTTAGGACGCCCAAAATCGGCTACTTACAGAACCTGCGATGTGGTTGGTTTAGATACCTTGGCGCACGTTGCCAACGGATTAAAAATGGCTTGTCCCAACGATGAAAAAAATGAACTGTTTAACATTCCTTCATTTTTACAACAAATGTTAGAGAAAGGAATGTTGGGCGCAAAAACAAAACAAGGGTTTTACAAAAAAGATGGTAAAGACATTCTCTCACTTAACTTTGAAACACTAGAATATCAACCACAAATAAAAGTAAACTTTCCTTCATTTGGCGCTGCAAAAGCCATTGAAAAGTTTGACGATAAACTCAAGTTTTTATTTTCATCAAAAGACAAAGCAGGAGAATTTTACAGAGACACGTTTACCGATTTATTCGCTTACATCTCACACCGCATCCCCGAAATTTCTGATGACATTTATAAAATAGATGATGCCATAAAAGCGGGCTTTGGCTGGGAAGTTGGTCCGTTTGAGTTATGGGATATTTTAGGAACAAAAACGTTTGCTGCGCAAAAAAAAGTGTTTTCATCTTGGGCACAAGAGCTTATTGATGGTGGTGCATCGTTTTACAAAATAGACAATGGTGTAAAATCGTGTTATGATGTTGCGAGCAAATCCTACAAAGAAATTCCTGGTCAAAGAGAAAAATTAAGTTTAGCCGTTTTAAAACACAACAACACATTGTGGCAAAATAGCGATGCTTCTATTATAGATTTGGGTGATGGCATCATCAATGTAGAATTTCACACCAAGATGAATACCATTGGTGGCGGTGTGTTGCAAGGCATCAACAAAGCCATTGACATGGCCGAAGCAGATTATAAAGGCGTGGTGATTTCTAACGAAGGACAAAATTTTTCGGCTGGTGCAAACGTTGGGCTCATCTTTATGATGGCCGTTGAGCAAGATTGGGAAGAATTAGATTTCGCCATTCGTGCCTTCCAAAATGCGATGATGCGTGTGCGCTATTCAAGTATTCCTGTGGTGGTTGCTCCTCATAAATTATCTTTAGGTGGTGGTTGCGAAATGTGCCTCCATGCCGATAAAGTAGTGGCCCACGCAGAAACGTATATGGGCTTAGTAGAATTTGGTGTGGGCTTAATTCCTGGCGGTGGCGGTACTAAAGAATTTACCAAACGTCTTTCAGAAGAACTCACCGAAGGAGATGTAGTAACCAACCGTTTTAGAAATCGATTTTTAACCATTGGTCAAGCCAAAGTTTCTACATCTGCCTACGAAGCATTTGAATTAGGTTACTTGCGTTGGGGTATTGATGAAATTGTAATGAACAGAGAATTACAATTAAAACACGCCAAAAATTCTGCATTGTTGATGTACGAAAAAGGATACTCACAACCTATTTCAGAAAAATTTTTAGTACAAGGAAGTAGCTTAATGGGCTTAGTTAATGTAGGTGCTAACTCTATGTTAGCTGGTAATTATATTTCCGAACACGACCAACTTATTTCTAAAAAATTAGGATGGGTAATGTGCGGAGGCGATGTGTCCGAACCAACGCTCGTTACAGAACAATACCTATTAGACTTAGAACGCAAAGTATTTTTAGAATTGTGCATGCAACGCAAAACACAAGAACGCATTGAAAGTATTTTGAAGTCAGGTAAAATTTTGAGAAATTAAATAATTTGAAAATGACCTTACGACTTTACGACCTTTGACTTTATAGACTTTTAAAACTTTAAACCTTGAACTTTCAACTTTACAAACTTTTAACCTTGAACTAAACAAATGGATGCATACATCATAGCAGGATATAGAACAGCAGTAGGTAAAGCCAATAAAGGTGGTTTTCGTTTTGTGCGCCCCGATGATTTGGCGGCAAAAGTCATTGAACATTTGATGGCGCAATATCCACAAATAGATAAAGAAGAAATTGATGATGTAATTGTGGGTAATGCCATGCCCGAAGGCGAACAAGGACTTAACATGGGTCGCTTCATTTCATTGATTGGTTTGCATACCGATAAAGTTCCAGGAATGACCGTTAATCGCTATTGCTCCTCAGGATTAGAAACCATTGCCATTGCTTCTGCGAAAATTCATGCAGGTATGGCCGATTGCATTATTGCAGGCGGAGCAGAAAGCATGAGTGCCGTGCCTATGGGTGGCTGGCGCATTGTACCTAACAGTGCTGTTAGTGCTGATAATCCTGATTATTATTGGGGTATGGGCTTAACGGCTGAGCAAGTGGCTAACGAATTTAACGTTTCTCGCGAAGACCAAGATGCGTTTGCATTTAACTCGCATCAAAAAGCCATCAATGCCATTGAAAAAGAATTATTCAAAAATGAAATAGTACCATTTACAACACCTTACAATTACGTTAATAATGAAGGTAAATTGGTAAAAAGTTCCTTTACGGTTGCTAAAGATGAAGGTCCCAGAAAAGATACTACACTTGATGCGTTGGCAAAATTAAAGCCCGTATTTTCTGCCATAGGAAGTGTAACGGCTGGTAATGCTTCGCAAACATCTGATGGCGCTGCCTTTGTGTTGGTATGCTCTGAAGCATTTGTAAAAAAACACCATTTAAAACCCATTGCTCAACTTAAAAGTTATTCGGTAGTTGGTGTGCCTCCACGCATTATGGGTATTGGTCCTGTAGATGCTATACCAAAAGCGGTAAAAGCCGCTGGACTTAATTTGCAAGATATCAATTTATTTGAATTGAATGAAGCGTTTGCATCGCAATCATTGGCGGTAGTTCGTGAAACAGGCATCAACCCTGATATCGTAAATGTAAACGGTGGTGCTATTGCATTAGGGCATCCTTTGGGCTGCACTGGTGCAAAACTTTCGGTTCAAATTATGAACGAACTGCAACGCAGAAAACAAAAGTATGGCGTAGTTACTATGTGTGTGGGTACAGGACAAGGTGCTGCGGGTGTAATCGAGATGTTGTAAAAAAAGCGAGTAACATTTCTGCTCTCGCCTTTTAGTTTTGTAAATCTTTATCCTTTTAAAAAAAATCTTACTTAGGATCTAGTATGTTGTTGATGCGTTCTAAACAATCTTCTAAGTGAATTTTGCTCATCGTATCAGTGGTCCGTCCAATAGCGGCTCTGACATCGCGCTGTAAGTTTTTAAGTTGGTAGCGAGACACAGAAACAATATCCGATTGACTTACCTTTACTTCAGTACGTTTTATCCAACGTCTCCATTCAGGATTGATAGGCGGTAATTCGTTTTTCATTAAGAAATCTAAACGCTCGATGTGTGCTTTCTGAAGGTTTCTTCTGTAAGCATCAATCGCTTTGCCAGTGGTTAATTCAGACCAAATGCCTTTGCGAGAATCGTCCATCATATTCATTAATGTGTAGGCATTTTTTCCGTTGATGACTTCGTTTTCAATAAGGCGCGCCATACGTCCAAAGTCTAACAAATCATTCAAGGTACGTACTTGTATTTGTCTTACTTTTTCTACTGAACCAGTAAAATCAATGCGACCAAAAATTTCGTCATTCAACAACCACGTTGGTGTAGCAAAAACTTGCTCGTTGATATACTTCATACATTTTTCTTGATGTGCTTTAGCAACGTGTGTGTACACTTTCCCTTCTTGGTCGGAAGTTTTATAGTTTTCGTAAATACCACCAATGTTGCCCGTAACGTGCCCTGCATAGCGATTGTACTGACCAACCACTTCGGTGTACATGCGCTGTAACTCTTCGTAATTTTTTCCATCTTCCGAAGTCCATTCAATTAAGTTGGGCATAATGCGTTGTAAGTTGGCGATACCATACATGCTCGCTTTCACGGCATCATCACCCAAATCTTCTGTTTGTGAACTTGGGTCAATAACACCCGATTGTTGTTTGCCAAAACGATACAAAGGGTCGCCAGCACGGTCTAAAATCCATTTATCTAAAATAGATTTTTCGTCTTCGACAGTTTTTGCTTCTAAAATAGGTTTATAGCCCCACATAATAGAGTACTTATCGTACGGACCAATATCTGGCATTAAGCTAACATCGCCATCACCAGGTTGAGCCACATAGTTAAAACGTGCATAGTCCATAATAGATGGTGCGGTTCCGAATTTTTTAGTGAACGATGCCGAACGCAACGAATCTACAGGATAGGCAACACTTGAACCCATGTTGTGTGGCAAACCTAAGGTGTGTCCAACTTCGTGCGCAGACACAAAACGAATCAATCTACCCATTACTTCTTCTTTAAATTCAACGGTGCGCGCCTCTGGATTGATAGCAGCCGTTTGTACAAAAAACCAGTTGTGTAATAAGGTCATTACGTTATGGTACCAGTTGATGTCCGCTTCAATAATTTCACCCGAACGTGGGTCGCTAATGTGTGGTCCATTCGCATTTGGAATAGGAGAAGCCAAGTAGCGAACTACCGAATAACGCGCATCTTCTGGGCTCCATTCTGGGTCTTGTTCTTTGGTTGGTGGTTCAAGGCAAACGATGGCATTTTTAAAACCAGCAGATTCAAACGCTACTTGCCAATCTTCTACACCTTGCTTTAAATATTTTCTCCACTGCATAGGCGTTGCAGGGTCTATATAGTACACGATTTGTTTTTTCGGTTCAACCAATTCACCACGCTTAAATTTTTCAATGTCTTCGTCTTTCACTTCCAATCTCCAGCGGTCAAGGTAAGAACGTGTAGTGGTTTTTTGGTCGTCTAAGCCGTAATCGGTTTGTGCACGTGCAAACCAACCCACGCGTGTATCGAAATATCTACGCTTCATGGGTTCTTTTGGCAACAACACCATACTGTTGCTCATCTCTACCGAAATAGTTTCTGATGCTTTGTTAGTAGGTGGTTCAGAAGCAATATAGGTTTTCACCGTGCGTGTTTCAATATTGATTGGGTAACTGTGAATGTGCGAAATAAACGAACGTGTTTCGTCTAATTTTTGCATTTTATATATCTGGCGCATTCCTGTTGGAAAGCCAATGGACTTAACATCTTTTTCAAAAAATTCGGTAACATCAATTACCATGGTAGAATCTTTGCCAAATGCTTTGATGGGAAACGACCACATGATGGGCTCGAAGTTAGAATTGACCACCGCTTCGTGAATGGGCAACGAATCTGCCGCTACAATTTCATGCGAAACGATACGCAACAAAATAGTGTTTTTGCTACGTTGCCAACGCAACACATCTACGTTTGCTTCTTCACCGCCAAAGCCAATATTGGTAGCGGTTTTAGCAATGCGCGTTACCATTAGCATTTCTCTTTCCAATAGCGAATCTGGTAATTCGTAAAAGTATTTATTGTCGATGCGGTGCACTTTAAATAAGCCCTCATCGGTAACGGCTTTTGAGGTAATCACCTTTTCGTAAGGTTGCGGACCATCTTTCTTTTCAGTTGAAGGAGCAGGTGTTTGTTCTGTTTTAGAATTTTTCTTCTTCTTTTTACTTTGAGCTTGAGTTGTAAAAGGCATAGCCAAACACGAAGCCAAAAAAAACAATGTGATATGTTTTAAGTTCATACTAGAGGGTTTTAATTGTGATGGATAAAGCTAATAAAAATTTTGTACTTTAGTAGTACTAAAATAAATCTAACTATGAGAAATATAATTCTGATTTTCTTCTTACTTGTATTTGTACGATTATCTGCACAAGATTTTAAAGTTTCGGTAGTCCATGATAAAGAGAAAAGTAAAATAGAAAAACCGTATAAGTATTCTGGCTCAAATTATTTCAATTTGTTTATTGATGAATTTGACACAACAAATTATAAGTCAACATTTTGGATAAAAGACAGGTATAACATTTATAAAAAATGGAATAATCAAACAGCCATATACACTCCAATATTTGATAATGCTTATGCTCATTATGAAATTTGTGATAAGCTAACTAATTCTATGTTAGCAAAAGATTCCATCTTATTAACTTTTGAAAATCATCCTAAATTTAAGGAAGAATGGAAAACCTTAAACCTAACAACAAGCGAGTTTAGAAAATTTTCTAAAAAATTAGATAGTGATGAAAAAAGATTACTGTATCACTATAGGTTCGAATATAGATGGATTGGAAAAAGGTTAAACGATTTTAAAACTATTACTATTGACTCAAATAAAATTTCAAATAAAGATTTGGAAGGTAAAATCACATTAATTGAATTTACATCTTTAGCTTGTGGTCCTTGTATTATTGAAGAAAAATCACTGGACTCACTTTCTTTAAAATATAAAAATAGCAACGTAAATTTTGTGATGGTTTACAACTTTTTGAACAACAAGAAAATAGAAGCTGATAAAACAAGAAATACAAATTTTATCCTTATCAATGACGATAAACTCCATAAGAATTTTGAAATTCAAGGATTGCCTTCAAAATTTTTTATTGATAAAAATGGAGTTATTAGAGAAGTATTTTTGGGCGGATTGGTTTATGATAAAGATGGAAGGCAGATAAGTAAATATGAGGTTAGCGAGGTTGTAATAAATTTTTATTCCAACTATATTGATTTTCTTCTAAACGAAAATTAAATACACTTAAAATAATCAAATGGTTCGAGGCAGGTGTTACATTGGTATTGTGCTTTGCAGGCGGTAGAACCAAACTGGCTAACGAGTTTTGTATCTTCCGATTTGCACTGAGGGCAGCGCACTGCTTTTGGTCCAGAGGCAAATAATAGACCTTTATCGGCACTACCTTTTACTGGCGGTGCAATGCCATACGCTTCTAATTTTTTTAATGCTTCCTCGGTAATCCAATCGGTAGTCCACGCAGGTGAGTAAATGGTTTTTATTTCTGCATTGGTAATGCCGTTGTTGCGTAAGGTTTCAAGCACATCGTCTTCAAAACGCTTCATGGCTGGGCAACCGGAGTAGGTGGGTGTAATAACAATAAAAATTTTATCATCAGTAAATTCTACATCGCGCAGCACACCCAATTCCTCAATAGTAATGACAGGAATTTCAGGGTCGGGAATGTAGCGTATTAGTTCCCAGATGTGTTCTTTTGTGTATTCCATGAGTGCTACCGTGTTAGTGCGTTATGGTGCTAACGTTAAAACGATAATACGTTCGTACGCCAACACGCTTTATCACCACTCAGAATTTGGATAGGTGCGTTGCATGTATTGCATATCGCCTAGCATGTGTCCTAAATATTCGGTGTGCAAACCTTTTAAACGTCCGCTGTGCATGTAGCCATCTTCAGGGCGTTTTAGTGTAGCGCGTTCTAATACTTCGTTAACGGTGTTATCCCACAGAGGTTTGATGGTGTTTAAATCAACAGCAATGCCTTCTTTAATAAGAATAGCATCTACTTCATTCATCTCAAATAAATCACCCGTAAAGGACCAAACCAATTCTAACGATTGTTGAATTTTTTCGTGGCTTTCTTCGGTGCCATCGCCTAAGCGTACCATCCATTCGGCACTGTGGCGCAAGTGGTAGGTTATTTCTTTAATTGATTTTGCAGCATGTGCAGCAATCCTATCGTTTTTACTTGCGGTAAGCGCTTTGTATAAGTGATAGAAAAATGCACTGTGTAAAAAATTTCGAGCAACGGTATCTCCAAAATGACCGTTAGGTAATTCGGACAATAGCACGTTGTAGTATTCACGCTCGGTGCGTTTAAATGCTAAATCGTCTTCTGTGCGTCCTTTACCTTCCAATTCTCCAGCGTAGGTAAGCATGGTACGGCTTTGACCAAATAAGTCGAGCCCAATGTTGCTTAATGCAATATCTTCTTCTAAAATAGGTCCATTGCTGCACCATTCTGCCATTCGTTGACCAAGTATTAGCGCAGAATCGCCTAAGCGTAAGCTGTAATTTATCAGTGCTTCGTTTACAGTCATTGTTTAAATATGTTTAGCGCCATCAGGCATAATGTAGTGTAAAGGTGTGCGGTATGCCTTATCGTTTGAAGGGTCGAAAAACGAATCGCTGTCTTCGGGCATAGAAGCTACAATTGCTTCAAAAGGAACTACCCAAATGGAAGTGCCTTCATTTCTGCGTGTGTATAAATCGCGTGCATTTTGCAACGCCATTTCTTTGTCTGTTGCATGCACGTTTCCTGCGTGTTTGTGTGGTAAACCCGGTTTACTTTGAATAAATACTTCCCAAATTTGTCCTTGATTGTCCATTTATGTTGAAGGTTTAATGTTTAAAGTTGAATGTTATAAGTTTATAAAATGTCAAAAGTCTTAAAGTCGTAAGGTCAAAAGTCAATTTTATTTATTTTGTTTTCTAAATTCTTTAATCTAACTTCTAAAAATTCGTAATTTTTAATTCGTAATTGATTTATTACGCTACCATTTTTTTCGCTTTTTGCTTTTCGGCATAAGCATTGGCGGCTTCGCGTACCCATTTGCCATTTTCGTGTGCTTTTTTATGATGCGCTAAACGCTGTTTGTTACAAGGTCCGTTGCCTTTTACCACGTTCCAAAATTCGTCCCAATCAATTTCTCCAAAGTCGTAGTGACCTCTTTTTTCGTTCCATTTTAAATTAGGGTCGGGAATGGTTAAGCCAATCACTTCTGCTTGGTGAACGGTTTTATCAATAAATTTTTGACGCAACTCATCGTTGGTTTCTCGTTTGATTTTCCACTTAACAGCATTGCCTGTATTAGGAGAATCGGCATCGTGAGGGCCAAACATCATAATGGATGGCCACCAAAAACGGTTCAACGCATCTTGAGCCATGGCTTTTTGCTCGGGTGTTCCTTTAGCAAGTGTTGCCATAATTTCGTACCCTTGGCGTTGATGAAAGCTTTCTTCTTTACAAATACGCACCATTGCTCTTGAATAAGGACCATGCGATGTGCGTTGCAATGAAACTTGGTTTACAATGGCTGCACCATCTACCAACCAACCAATAGCGCCCATATCTGCCCATGTTAGCGATGGATAATTGAATATGCTCGAATATTTTGCTTTTTCGGTGTGTAGTTGTTCAATCATTTCATCGCGTGAAATGCCTAAGGTTTCGGCAGCAGAGTAGAGGTATAAACCATGCCCTGCTTCATCTTGGATTTTTGCTAATAGCACTACTTTTGCTCTAAGTGAAGGCGCACGTAACAGCCAATTGCCCTCGGGTTGCATACCTATAATTTCTGAGTGAGCGTGTTGCGAAATTTGGCGAATTAAATGTTTGCGGTATTCTTCGGGCATCCAATCTTTCGGCTCAATTTTTATTTCCGCATCAATTTTAGCTTGAAACTCTTCTAATTTATTTAAATTTTCCATGAAATACTATTAATTAACAAACGCTAAATTAAAGTACAAGTTTACGCATAATGTGGAATTATTTCAAATATTTTGAAACGGATATTTATTGTAATGTTTGTGTATTACTCAGATTTTACTTCATCAATAAAGCGAATTGTCTAATAAAAAAGGAGGCAACTGCCTCCTTTTTTATTCTTACCCCTCTACTCTTTGTTCATACTCTAGAGCAGCCCTCTCCTGCTCTGCAAGTGTCCAATGGTCGGTAACGGTGGTTTGCAACCAAATATCTTTTGCTTTTCTAAATACCTGAACGTTTACACCAAACTTATCTCTAAACTGTTGTTCAAACGTAGATGTTTTTAAATGCCCATCAATGCTCATGTCTCCTTCATTGTGAATGGTTCTTACGGTGGCAATGGTTAGGTTCTCGTCCAGCATTTGCTCGTTAGTATTTCCTTCTGAAGTTTTGTGTGCTTTTTGATAGAAGTTAATACTTAAGTGAGGAAACTTTCCTTGAAATTCTTCCTTTAATTGTTTAAGCGATTTGTCGTCTGATATTAGCATAGCTGAATTATTTCACTTCAAAAGTATATACTACTTTAAATATAAATTAAGACATTCGTCAGAAATAATTATGATAATTATCAGCTAAGAAAAATTTTCAATCATCTGTTTGAGTTGTGAAGCTGTCATAACACCCGATTGACGCCATTTTATTTCACCATTTTTGAATAAAATTAACGTAGGTACACCTCGCACACCATAGGTTGCAGCTGCATTTGGATTTTTATCAACATCTACTTTAATAATGGTTACGCTATCGGCTACCATTTCTTTTAGATCTTCTAAAATAGGTGCCATCATTTTGCAAGGACCACACCACTCGGCAAAGAAATCTACCAATGTAGGTTTACTTGAGTTTATAAGTTCGTTAAAGCTTGACATAACATTATGATTTTAGCACAAAGTTCGAGAAACTATGAAAAAATCAGCGTGATGTAGGTCACATTTCTAAATTTCCTTTATGGCATAGAAATTTAGGTGATGTTAAAAGATATTTATGCTTCACTTAATGTAACAATAAAATCCTACCTTTGAGGCACTATTTAGAAGTATGCTAACAATCACTCCAAAAGATATATCTGTATCAAAATTACATCACTATTTGCTGGGTGCTGTAGGTCCTCGACCAATTTGTTTTGCCAGCACCATAGATGAAAATGGCAATCCTAACTTAGCGCCTTTCAGTTTTTTTAATGTGTTTAGTGCCAATCCACCCATTGCGGTGTTTTCACCATCGCGTAGTGGACGTACAGGTGAACATAAAGACACTTACAAAAACATTAAACAAGTGCCCGAAGTGGTTATCAATATTGTAAACTACGCTATAGTGTATCAAATGAGTTTGGCAAGTTCGCCTTACCCTCATGGTGTAGATGAATTTGTAAAAGCGGGCTTTACTAAGGAAAAATCAGAAGTGGTGAAACCTTTTAGAGTAAAAGAATCTCCTGTGCAAATGGAATGTAAAGTGATTGAAGTAAAAGAACTGGGCGATGGCGGTGCAGCAGGAAATTTAATTATTTGCGAAATTGTAAAAATTCACATTTCTGAGAACATCTTAGATGCTAATCAAATGATAGACCAACAAAAAATAGATTTAGTAGCCCGTATGGGTGGTAATTGGTATTGTAGAGCCGATAAAAACTCCATGTTTGAAATTGAAAAACCTTTAACTACTATAGGAATTGGTGTTGATTCCATTCCGCAAGATATTCGCAACAGCACTGTTTTATCTGGAAATAATTTAGGACAGCTGGGGAGTGTAGAACAACTGCCCAACGAAACGGATGTAAACGAATATAAACTTTTAGAGTTAAGTGATTTATTTTTAGAATACGAAAACAATAAGAAAGAATTAGAAAATCAATTACACAGCAAAGCTAAAGCGCTTTTAAAAGAAGGAAAAACTAACGAAGCATGGATGATATTGCTTTCTTTTAATCATTAATAATGAAATACTTTTTGTCTATAGTATTGTGCTTTGCGCTGCTTACAGTTAGCGCACAAAAAAACGCAAGTTATCAAATAGCCGTGCTTAAATACAATGGTGGTGGAGATTGGTATGCCAATCCTACATCTGTGCCTAACTTGGTAAAATTTTGCAATAAAGAATTAAACACCAACATCAACGAAGATGTAGCCACGGTTGAAGTATCAAGTGCAGAAATTGTGAACTATCCTTTTGTGCACATGACAGGGCATGGCAATGTGGTGTTCAACCAACAAGAAGCGCAAAATTTACGCAACTACCTTATTGGTGGTGGCTTTTTGCACATTGATGATAACTACGGTATGGACCAGTTTATCCGTACAGAAATTAAAAAACTATTTCCAGAAAATGAGTTGATTGAACTGCCCTACAGCCATCCTATTTTCAAGCAAAAATTTGTTTTTGAAAAGGGCTTGCCAAAAATTCATGAACACGATGATAAGCCTGCACAAGCATTTGGTATTATTCACCAAGGACGGTTGGTTTTATTGTACACCTACGAAACCGACTTAGGCGATGGTTGGGAAGACCAAGATGTTCACAACAACTCTGAAGAAACACGACTAAAAGCGCTAAAAATGGGCGCAAATATTATCTCCTTTGTGTTTTCGGGAGAGATGGAGTTTTGAAAAACTTCTTGACTGTAACCGTAATTTTGAGCGGTGAAAACACTTCAAGAAATAAAACAAATTCTATTTAAGCATAAACAACGATTATTTGCTCGTTATCCCATAAAGTCTATTGCTGTTTTTGGCTCTTATGCCAGAAATGAACAACAATCGAAAAGTGATGTAGATATTTTGGTGGATGTTGATGGTAATGTTGGTGTCCGTTTTATTGACTTAGCTAATGAGATTGAAGATATTATTGGAATAAAAGTAGATGTTGTTTCAAAAAATGCTATGAAACATAAGTACTACAAATCTATCGAACAAGATCTTGTTTATGTCTAAGAGAGACAATTTTCTTTTAATTGATGATATGTTGGATGCGGGGCAAAAAATTTTGCGCTATACTTCTGGGTTAACATATCAACACTTTATCTCTGACGACAAAACTATAGATGCCGTAGTTAGAAATTTTGAAATTATTGGTGAAGCGGCTAACCGAGTAGAAGATGACTTTAAGCTTAAGTACACAAAAATTGAATGAAGTAGATTAAGAGGATTTAGAAACAGAATTGTACAGGAATATTTTGGTATTGATTACGAAATAGTATGGAACATCATTAAAAATGACTTACCCCAACTTTTAGAAACTATAGACTCTATAAAAAAATAGTTTACTTATTCAAATTCCAATTAAACTCTAAGTAAGAAATTTTTGCTTTTGCATCAATTTCTGCACGAGCATACTTGTTTAAGAAATCTATTAAAGCACCTTTTGAAGGAAAATCTTTGGCATAGGTTTTAAAAATTTCGTTCAATTTAACTTCTTCTGTAGAAATCATATTTTTGTTGGGCGTGTTCAAAAAATTGATGGCTAATGCCTCTAAACGCTTGTCAACATTCTCATAAGTAAATGCGATGTTAGATAATTTCGGAGACGACATAGCCGCTTTTGTCATACCAAAGTGCACACGTGGGTCTTTCATTTTACGAAGCATGTCTTCCACATCGTTCAATGAATAAATATCCTTCTCTCCTATTAAAATTACTTTTTGTCCAAAAGCATTTTTAATATCGTTGATGCTTTTTACAGGGTAATTATCAACCACTATTTTTACCACATAAGCGTTGTAAATATTTAGCCAATACGCTTTTTTAGCGTCATCAGTCCACTCATCTTGAATGGGCATTGATTTTAGGTAAGACACGTAAGATTCTAATTTATCTTTATCGCGTTTAAACCCTTCGTAATTGACATTTCCAGGAACGTTAACGTATAGTTTCAATAAACTTTCCCATTGCTCATGGCTTACACTTTCTTGCGGAATGGGTTCTTCCTTTTGTGCAAAAGTGAACAACGCAACCACTATAAAAAATACGCTTGTAAAAATCTTTTTCATTGGTTAAATATTTTGTAAGTTTCAATAAATGTCTCTCAAAAACTAAGCCAAAGTTCTGAATTTCTGATAAATTAAACAAAAAAACTATTTGACATTAAAAAACTCCTTGCTAAAATTTACGAGATAAACCCTTTGTGAAGCACGTGTAATAGCAGTATAAAGCCATCGGTTAAATTCATAGCCCAGCATTTCTTCGGTGATATAACCTTGGTCTAAAAATACTACAGACCATTGTCCACCTTGAGCTTTGTGGCAGGTAACTGCGTACGAAAATTTAACTTGCAACGCATTGAAAAAAGGGTCTTGCAGCACCTTTTCCATTAATTTTCGTTTGTTTTTTATTTCAGAATAATCGTCTGCAACGGCATAATAGAGTTGTTTTTGCTGTTCACGAGTTAGAGATGGGCTTTCGGTGTAAATGGAGTCTAAAATAATTTTCACTTCGTGCTCTGGTTCATCGGGATAATCGGGAAATTCTACAATTAAATCCTTAAATCGAAAGCCATACAGTTGCCATTCTTTCAATACACGTTTTACCCTTACTACATCTCCATTAGCAATAAAGCCCATTTTAGATTCATCGTCTAACCAAAAATAATTGTTTTTGACCACCATCAATAAATCTCCATTGTCAATTTCTTCCTCAAAACCCAATATCCGTTGGCGAACATTTTGGTTATAAAGATTGGCTCTTTTGTTTGAGCGCGTGATAATTATGGTATTGTCTTTGCCAAATTTTTGATAGATTTCTTCCAATTTTTCCTGCAATTCATTTCCAGATAAATAAAGCAAATCATTGTTGAGTTTGATTTTAGGAAAGCTTGTGTTTTTAATATTTTCGCGAATATCGGTAGCTACTTTTAAAACACCCGATTCTTTCGCTTGACGAACTACTTCTTTTAATTTAATAGATTTAGAAAAATCAAAATGGTAGCTTTTCAATAATTCTCTTTCATCTAAGGCAATACTGGTGTTTTCTCCAACTGGTGGTAGCTGTGCCTCGTCTCCAACAAAAATTAAGTGGCAATTTTTTCCAGAATAAACATATTCAATCAAGTCGTCAATCAATGCGCGTTTGCCTAAAACACCTAAACTTATAGTA
The DNA here is from genome assembly GCA_046569885.1 of Bacteroidia bacterium. Classification (GTDB taxonomy): domain Bacteria; phylum Bacteroidota; class Bacteroidia; order Flavobacteriales_D; family Parvicellaceae; genus JBKHVV01. Next base: position 3,720 of record JBKHVV010000027.1, on the reverse strand, counting down.
ACTCCAGATGAAATCATAGACGCCTCATCAACAATAAATAACGTGTTTGAATGCAAATTTTTATTCAAAACAAATTGCGTAACGCCATCAATGCTTTTTTTAACGTAAATCTTTTTATGAATGGTAAACGCCTGTTTTTGGGTATATTTACTCATCACTTTGGCAGCTCTGCCAGTTGGGGCAAGTAATACAGAACGCATTTTAAATGGCGAAAGCGACTTAACCACAGCGCCTATCATAGTTGTTTTTCCTGTGCCAGCATAACCTTTAAGTATGAATATTTTTCGAGCTAACCTACTCCCTAAAAATTCAGAAAAAGCCTCAATAAAGGCTTCTTGACCTAAAGTAGGAGAAAATTTTAGTTGCAGACGTAATAATTTGGCTATGTTTTGAGTTTCCAAGATAAATACAAACTTAAAATTTTATTTCGTTAAAGTCATTTAAAAAAAATTGTAGCTTTGTGCCACATAAACTTTTAACCTATTATGAGTAATTTATCAGAAAATATACAGAAGTACTTTTTTTCAGGGCTTTTAACCGTTACCGGAGCATTATTCCTTGTAAAAGGTATAAGTAGCATACCACTTACTGCTAACAATCCCGATGTGTCGTGGACATTATTTTTAATTGGCGGTGTAGGTATGCTTTTAGGTGGCATTATTTCTGCCTTATTTATTGCCGGACTTATCACTAAAAAAATCAGTTTGGTAATTGGTGTCTTATTTTTAGCAGCATCTATCTACTTTGTAAAATCCAATTACGATTCCATTGTGGATAGAATTGCCCTACAAGATAAATACAACTATGTTAGAGACCATGTTAAGCAAGGTCTTATCGACATTAGAGATGTACAGGTAGAGTATAAAAAAATTAAAGGCAAATTTGCTCCTAATTTTGACTCGCTTGTTCTTTTTATACACAACGAAAAAACGTACGATATTAAGAAAACAGGTCAAGTACCTGATGGCAAAATTAGCGAAGAGTACTGGGCTAAATTAGGTTACAAAAAAACAGATGCGGATTTCTTTTCAAAAATTGAAGGTTGGGATGAAGATGAAGCACTAAAAGCTGGAGTTATTAAAATGGATACCATTTGGAAACCTCTTGTAACAAAACTTTTTGATGTTGAAAATAAAACTCAACGCAACAGAACATTTGACTTTAACCCCGATTCAATCGAATTTGTAAGAGGATATAAAAATGGGACACTCAGATTTATAATGGCGGCAGATACTTTAGGCGATGGCTCTCCTGTGTTTTTAGCTAAAGAACCAGAACCATTTTACATACTTGGAGAAGAAAAAGACACGCTTCAAATAGGTTCTTTAAAAGATACCAAAACAACAGGAAACTGGGGTGAAAGATAAATCAACAGAAAAAAAAACATTTGATAATATAGAAAACCTATCTCTTACTATGGAGGTAGGTTTTTCTGATTATAGCGCTTTGGTTTTTGACGAAGTAAAAAACCAATGTGTCTTTTCAGAATCGTTTTCATTTACCTCGTTTAACGATTTTGAAGAAAAAACATCTCTAATTGGATTCAACTTTAGAGAAGTAAAAATTTATTTATTCACACCCGATTTTACCTTAGTGCCAAATGCCCTAACAGAAAATGGAAATCTTACCGATTTTTTGCATTTGGCGTGTGGCGAAAAAAAACATGCCTCTGTTAGGTATGATGTTATGAATACCATCAATGCTACCATTACTTACTATGCCGATGAAAAATTGTTGAGTTTTTTTAGTAAGCATTTTAGCAATGCGCAATTTTTTCACAGCGCAACAAAATTTATTTCAGAACATAAACAAAGTGATGATTTAAGTCTAAACATTCATCTTTACAACAACCATTTTATGGTGTGTTATTTCAAAAATAAAGCCCTTCAATTTGCCAACGGATTTGAATACAACCATTTTAACGATTTGATTTATTTGTTGCTGTTCACCACTAAATCTTTAAATTTAACTCCTTCTGAAACTACTATAAACATTAGCGGTCATTTCAATCCAAATGTTGAACAGCACATTTTAAAGTATTTCAAAACAACGGTTCATTCTGAAAAAACAATCTCTAATTTAGAGTTAAAACAAGAACTACTTCCACGATTTTCTTTACTTGTAAACCACTAATGAGAATTGTAAGCGGAAAATATAAAGGCAAGCAATTTTTCCCGCCAAAAGGCATCAAAGCCCGACCAACAACAGATTTTTCGAAAGAAGGATTGTTTAACGTATTAAATAATAAAATTTCATTTTCAGAAGTTAGCGTATTAGATCTTTTTGCAGGAACGGGCAACATTAGTTTTGAGTTTATTTCGAGAGGATGCATAGACATAACCTGCGTTGACCAAAGTTTTGAGAGTTATCGCTTCATTAAATCTATGGGTGTTGAGTTAAAAACAAACATCAACGTAATAAAGTCTGATGTGTTTAAATTCATCTCAAAAAAACCACTAAAAATGTTTGATATGATTTTTGCCGACCCACCTTACGCAATTGAAAACATTGAACAAATACCCAAACTAATTTTTGAAAATAATTGGCTAAACCCTGATGGTATTTTAATCGTAGAACACGATAATAAAACCGATTTGTCAAAATTGAATAACTTTACAGAATGTAGAAACTACGGAAAAGTACATTTTTCGTTTTTCAATAACCAAAACTAAACCGCTATGAAGCAAAAAATTGGTGTATTTCCCGGCTCGTTCGACCCAGTCACAAAAGGACACGAATCGGTTATCAATAAAGCGTTAGTGTTGTTTGACAAAATTTATATTGCCATTGGCGAAAACTCCAATAAAACTTATCTTTTTCCGTTAGATAAACGAATGGAGTGGATTAAAGAAACGTTTAATAATCCTAAAATTGAGGTAGTGAATTATCAAGGATTAACTGTTGATTTTTGCAAAAAAGTAAATGCACAATTCATCATTAGAGGCATTAGAAATAGTGGCGATTTTGAATTTGAAAAAAGCATTGCCGATGTCAACGCCAAATTATCTGACGTTGAAACGGTATTTTTTATGGCTTCGGCAGAGTACGCTTCCATTAGCTCTTCCATAGTGCGTGAAGTATACAAAAATGGCGGGGTTATTGATATACTTGTTCCAAAGAGCGTAAAACCTTAATACAATTTGTTGAAGAAATTTTACATACTGCTTTTGTTTTTGGCAGCTGCGTTTTCATTTTCGGCAGCGAATATTACCATTAAAGGTACGGCAACAAGTCATAAAGGCAAAAAAATTTCGTTAGAAACCTACGCTGATTATTTTACCTACGATGTAAAAAAAATTGCTGAAGCTACCATTGATGAAACTACCGGTGATTTTTCTTTACAAGTAAGTGTTGATGATACCTTCAAAGCATTTTTGAAGATTGACAACCTTGAAAGCATTATTTACATTTCTCCAAAAACAGAAATTTATACCGTACATTTTCCTGAAGAAAATAACTATCCAGAACTTACTTTAAAGCCCATTTATGTTGAGTTAATTTTTGAGAATTTATACGAAAATGACATCAATTTTTTAATACTTGACTACAATTATAGAATGGATGATTTTTTGTATAATGAAGAGTATGAAAACGAATTTTCATTCATTACCGACACTACGTTCAAACCCCGTTTAGATTCTTTAAAACTTGAGCTAAACAAAGTTTATGAAAGTATTGATGACGCTTATTTTTATAATTACAAACGCTATTCATTAGCAT
>JBKHVV010000026.1:5178-23461 GCA_046569885.1 Bacteroidia bacterium | reverse complement strand
TAAGTGTTAAAGGTCATAAAGTCAAATGTCGAAAGTCTATAAAGTTGGAAATCTATTTTCTTTTTCTATTTTCTTTTCTCTATCTTCTATTATTCTATCCTTCTAAAATTCTACCATTCTATTAACTCAATTAATGAGATAAAGTTACAGAATAATGTTGTTTAAATTTATTGTGGGGGTAGACTAGCGTCTCAGTTGAATGATATAATATTAAAAGGTTTAACTTTCAACATTAAACCTTAAACAGATTTATTTCCATTCAAAGCTTTCAATCATTTTCTCTAAATCTTTCACTACAAAATCGAGGTAGGGTTTTAGAGAATCGGCATTTGGGCGGGCGTTAAAGTAAAGTGCGCCTCTAAAAAAATGGTGTGTGCTATCGGTTAGGTAAAACTGAAAATTACTGGCTACATTTCCTTCCAATTTATACACTACACCATGCACGTTGTTGCTATCAATATGTACAATATATTCATCAATGGCGTTTGCTTTTACACGATGTTCGTAGGCTAATCTTTGGCATTGAGCCGAAGCTTCTGAAAGATTATTATTTAGAGTCATATAAGAGCAATGCAACGTAGCGTTAAAAAAAGGCATTACGATATTTTTTTGACAAAAATTTTCGTTGCTATCTCTTGGAACTACAAAAACATATTTAGGCACATTAAAGCTAAAGGGGCATTGATTATCCTGAAAAGTGTAACCATCGTTGGTAGGAAAATCTACTTTTAAAAGTCCCATTGGTTTTGGAACAAAATTTTCCTCGCAAGCAGATAAAAAAATCAAGCTAAGTATATAAAACACGAAAGACTGTTTTTTAGTTTTCATTATTAGCTTGTGTGGGTTTAATGGAAATTTTTATGCGTTTTATTCTGCGTTTATCGGCAGCTTCTACGGTAAATATGTAGTTGTTAAACTGCAAAGCTTCGCCTTTTAATAAAATTTTTCCTGCTCGTTCAATCAAAAATCCGGCAATGCTGTCGGCTTCGCCTTTTACTTCTTCAAATTCATCTCCGTCTATTTTTAGTACTTTGTATAGATCTACAAGTGTGGTTTTTCCTTCAAACACATAATTGTAATCATCAATTTTTGAGTACATCAGGTTATCATCATCAAACTCATCGCTAATGTCGCCAATAATTTCTTCAATAACGTCTTCTAGAGTAACAATACCAGATGTTCCTCCATATTCATCTACTACAACCGCAATGTGTATTTTGTCAGTTTGAAAGTCTTTTAATAGATCGTCAATTTTTTTATTTTCGGGTACAAAAAATGGTTGACGCAATATTTTTTTCCACTCAAAATGTTGTTTGTCCAAATGAGGTAAAAGGTCTTTAATGTATAAAATTCCTTTCACATTATCAGACGTTTCTTCATATACGGGAACACGCGAAAAGCCATTTTCAACAATTTCTTCAATTACTTTTTTATAAGGTGTTTCAATGTCTAACGCAAACATATCCATACGTGAAATCATAATTTGCTTTACATCGGTATTGCCAAATTTCACAATGCCTTCAAGTATTTTCTTTTCCTCATCTGTAGTATCGTCATCATGTGTTAATTCCAAAACGTGTTCAAGGTCATTTACTGATAAGTCAATACCTTTTTTCTTTACGCGTTTGTCTATAAATGATGTGCTTGAAAGCAGGAATTTATTGGGCAAATACAGTACTTTTTTTAGTACCATTAACGGAAAAGCCATGAATCGTGCTATTGGTAAACCGTTGTTAGACGCATATACTTTTGGCATAATTTCACCGATGAGCAAAATCATAAACGTAACCACAACAATTTGTACAAAGAGTAAATACGATTGATGCACTTCGTTTGTGTTTATCCATCTATTTAAAACTAATGTTGAAAGAATTACAATGGAAATATTTACAAAGTTGTTGCTGATTAGAATGGTTGCCAAAAGCTCTTTAGGCGAATTCATGAGTTGGTGAATATTTTTATCTGCTTTGTGGTTAGACGACTTAAAATTTTCCAATTCCTTTTTGGAAAATGAAAAAAATGCGTTTTCAGAACCTGAAATCAATGCAGAACACACAAGCAAAACAACCATTACAGCAATGGATGCAGCTATGTCAAACGTTAATGGATTAAAAACAGATAGTATACTCAGATAAGGGTCGGGGTCCAATGCGTAATAAATTTTAATTAAAACGGCAAGTCGTCTGTTTCGTTTTGTGGTAGATTTACTTCAGGACTTTGTGCCGAACTTTGTTGCGCTCCAGAACTTGAGCCATCGCCCGAGGCTTTGTCAAGCATGGTCATGTTATCGGCAATCACTTCGGTAGTGTAGCGTGTATTGCCTTCTTGGTCTTGCCATGAGCGGCTTCTAAGTTTTCCTTCCACATAAATTTTACTGCCTTTTTTCAAATATTTTGCAGCAACATCTGCCAATCCTCTCCAAAGCACCACATTGTGCCACTCGGTGTTGTTTACACGTTCGCCACTTTTGTTGGTGTAGCTTTCTGAGGTAGCCAGCGAAAAACTTGCCACAGATACACCGCTTTCTAAGTTTCGTACTTCAGGGTCTTTGCCCAAATTTCCGATTAAAATCACTTTGTTTACACTTCCAGACATAGTATTAATTTTTTAGGGGTTAGGCAGCAAAGATACTATTTTTTTAATTTATTTTCGTTAAGCAAACGGTCAATAAGTTTTGGGAGAGCATATTTTTCAAGTTCTTGGAATTTAATTTTTTTCATTTTTGAAAACTCTTTAGCCAACGTTTTTTTTACCGAACATTGCACCAAAGCAGCATAAATGGTTTGGTGGCTCAACAAGTGCTTTTTGTAGTTGGATTTAGCGTGAAATTTCAAATCTAATGCATTTAATTTTTTGTGAAGTAGTTTGTCGTCAAGTTTGCTCTCTTCTTCAAGAATAGGAAATTGATACAACCCTTTCCAAATATCGTTGTTTTTGCGTTTTTCTATTACAACAGTTGCTCCATTTTTTATAAATAAATAATAAAAATAGCGGTTGCGTTTTTTAATTTTTTTTGCTTTGAAGGGTAGTTCATTTACTTTGTTATTAGCCAAAGCCCAGCAACTTTTATTCAATGGACATTTAGCGCAATTCGGTTGGTTGGGTTTACACATCAATGCGCCAAATTCCATGATGGCTTGGTTAAACACATCGGGCTGGTTTTTTGGAATAAGTTCTTGGCAAATTTCTCTGATTTGTGTTACCGTTTTTCCAGAATCTATAGGTTCTTCAATACCAAAATAGCGGCTTATGAAACGCATTACGTTGCCATCAACCACAGGCACAAATTCTTTATAGCAAAACGAAGCAATAGCGGCAGCAGTATAATCGCCAACGCCCTTAAGTTGTTTTATGTCTTGAAAGTTTTTCGGGAATTGACCTTTTAGCTCTTTTGTGATGTATTTAGCACTAAAATGCAAGTTGCGCGCTCTTGAATAGTAACCCAAGCCTTGCCAAAGTTTTAGTACTTCATCTTCTTTGGCTTTTGCTAAATGGGCAGCAGTTGGAAATTTCTCGATAAATCGGTTATAATAAGGTAAGCCTTGCACCACTTGAGTTTGTTGTAAAATAATTTCTGAAACCCAAACTTTGTAAGGGTCTTTGGTGTTTCGCCAAGGTAGCTCACGGTGAGCAGTTGTGTACCAGTTTATTAAAATTTTACTAATCAAATGCTTAAGAATTTAAAAAGAAGTCAAAATTATAAGTTTCATTTTACTTTATTCGTAAATTAATACTATATTTGCGCCTTAATTTTTTGAATAGATAAATAAAAGTAAAACCAAATTAAAAAAATTTAAATCATGACAAAAGCGGAGATAGTAGCTGCCATTTCTGAAAAAACCGGAGTAGAGAAAGTTGAAACCTTAGCTGTAGTAGAGGCATTTATGGATAGCGTAAAAAAATCTATCGAGAGTGGCGAAAATGTATATTTGAGAGGTTTCGGTTCTTTCATTGTGAAAAAGAGAGCAGAAAAAACAGGTAGAAATATCTCGAAAAACACCACAATTATTATTCCAGCACATAACATTCCCGCATTTAAACCTGCAAAGGAATTTATGGAGTCTGTAAAAGTTGCTGTAAAAGTTGCTGTTAAGTAAGAATAAATTACCGCTAGTACTTGTAGCATCTGCTTTAATACTAGTAGTTTCTTTATACTTTTTACCTCGAACGCCCAAATTAGATGAGCGTTTGAAAAATAAATCTCCACTCGATTTAAAAGTGGAGCAAGCCATAGAAATGGTTCAGCAAACAGGTGCGCCCATGCAGGGCATAGCCATGCTGAAAGAGGTTTTGGAAGAAGACCCCAACCACAAAGAAGCTCTATGGCAATTAGGAATGTTTTCGGTGCAATCGGGGCAGTATGACAAAGCCATCGAACGCTTCGAAACCTTGCTTAAAGTAATAGGCAATGATAACGACAAAGCCAACATTGGTCCTTTGTTTGAGTTATCAAAAGCCTATATGGCAACGGGTGATTACCAAAAAGCAATTACCACGCTAGAAAAATTGGAAGCACTAGTAGAAGATGCTACGTTAAAGCAAGACATTAAAAACAGAAAAGAAGAATTAATTAACGAACTAAAAAAATAATTTATGCCAAGCGGAAAGAAAAGAAAAAGGCACAAAATGGCTACGCATAAGCGTAAAAAAAGACTTAGAAAAAATCGCCATAAGAAGAAGTAAAATACTTCTTTAGAAATCTAAATTACCCCGCGTGAACTATATTCTTGTGGGGTTTTAGCATTTTTACAGTTAAAAGCAAATCTCATTTGAAAAATTACGAATTAGTCATCAATTCTGTTGATAATGGCGTTGAGATTGCTCTTCTTGAAGATAAAAGTCTTAAAGAGTTGCACGAAGAAAAAGGCAGCTCAAAGTACATTGTTGGAGACATTTTCTTAGGTAAAGTACGAAGAGTAATCCCAGAGCTCAAAGCCGCATTTGTAGATGTTGGCTATGAGAAGGATGCTTTTTTGCACTATTCAGATCTTGGTCCTCAATTCTATTCGTACGATAGATATTTGCAAGACATCATTAGCGGCAAACAAAACTCATCAGGGTTAAACTATTTTAAATTTCAACCCGAGCTAAAAAAAGATGGCAACATTAAAGACGTTGTTACGTCTGGTCGTTACATCATGGTGCAAATAGCGAAAGAACCTATTTCATCAAAAGGTCCGCGACTTAGTGCCGAAATTACGTTGGCAGGAAGATATGTGGTATTAGTGCCCTTTTCAAACAAAATTTCCGTTTCGCAAAAAATTAAAGAAGAATCAGAGCGTGAACGGCTGAGACGCTTAATGGCAAGCATATTGCCCAAAAATTTTGGCGTAATCATTCGTACCGTTGCCGAAAACAAAAAAGTCGCTGAGCTTGACCAAGACCTTCGTAACTTAGTAAGTCGCTGGGATGAGTTGCATAAAAATCTTCAAAAAGCAAAGCCACCTAAAAAGGTGTTGGGCGAGTTGGATAAAACCTCAGCCATATTGCGCGATTTTTTAAATGCCGATTTCTCTGCCATTCATATTAACGATGAAGAACTGTGTAACGAAATAAAAACATACGTTACCAACATTGCTCCTGGCAAAGAAAAAATAGTAAAACTTTACAAAGGCAAAAACGATATTTTTGAGCATTTTCATATTCATAGACAGATAAAAGCATTGTTCGGAAAACAAGTAAATTTAAAAAGCGGTGGTTACCTCATTATAGAGCACACCGAAGCCATGCATGTTATTGACGTGAATAGCGGAAACCGCAAAGGTGCTGCCGATAGCAACTACGAGCAAAATGCTTTGGCAATGAACTTAGAAGCAGCCGAAGAAATAGCTCGTGTATTGCGTTTACGCGATATGGGTGGCATTATAGCGATTGATTTTATTGACATGCAACAAAAAGAAAACAACCATAAGTTGTATGAATTTTTGAAGCAACAAATGGCTACCGACCGTGCCAAGCACAACATTGCACCGCCAAGTAAGTTTGGCGTGGTAGAATTAACGCGTCAGCGTGTGCGCCCTGAAACAGATATAAAAACCAGCGAAAAATGCCCTTCGTGTGCTGGAACAGGCGAAGTGCAAGCGACAGTGTTAATCATTGAAGAAATTGAAAACAACCTACGTTATCTCGTAGAAAATAAAGTAAAATCTATCGAGTTGTTGGTGCATCCGTTTATAGAATCGTACTTAAAACAAGGGATAGTATCTATCCAGAAAAAATGGGCGTTAAAATACAAACGCTGGATTTCGATTAGACCTATTTCCAAATATCATCTATTAGAATATAATTTTGTAAATTCAGACAACGAAATCATATCGTTGTAATGCAAAAAAAGCAATTATCATTTCAAGAAGGATTAGTTAAACTTCAGCGTTACTGCGCCTACCAAGAGCGTTGCCATAGCGAAGTGCAACAAAAACTCTATGATTTAGGCGTGTGGAAAAACGATGCCGAAAACATTGTTGTAAAACTGATAGAAGGCAACTTCCTAAACGAAGAACGCTTTGCCGAAAGCTACGTGCACGGAAAATTTACCATTAAGCATTGGGGCAAAACAAAAATTAAACTCAAGTTAAAAGAAAAAAAAGTTTCGGACTATCTCATCAACAAAGCCCTTGCGCAAATTGACGATACCGACTATCTAAAAACACTTGAGAAGTTGCTTACCAAAAAACGCAAAGAGTACAAAACCAAATACAAGGGCTACGAACTAAAAGCTAAACTCATAAACTATGCGCTTAGTAAAGGGTTTGAGATGGAGGTGGTGAGAGAATTTGCTTAGTTAACTAACTACTTTCAGTTTTATAAAATAATTACCCACCCATCTTCTCACGCAATTCTTGCATAAATTTAGAGGCGTACACAAAATCTGAAACTTCTTTGTTATTGGTTTTTACTATTTGATGGTTGTTGCCTGTCCACCAATTTTCTCCATTATAGATAAACATTACATTCTGTCCTATCTCAAAAACAGAATTCATATCGTGCGTAATTACAATGGTAGTTATGTTGTATTCCTGTGTTAATTCTGCAATGAGATTATCAATCACAATAGCCGTTTTGGGGTCGAGACCTGAATTAGGCTCATCACAAAATAAATATTTTGGATTCATCGAAATGGCACGAGCAATGGCTACGCGTTTTTTCATACCACCGCTAATTTCGGCAGGATATAAATGATTTTTATTTTCAAGATTTACGCGCTGTAAGCAAAAATTCGCTCTATCCAACATTTCTTCTTGGGTCATTTTGGTAAAAATAGTAAGCGGAAACATTACGTTTTCTTCAACCGTTAATGAATCAAAAAGGGCACTTGCCTGAAACAGCATGCCTATTTCTTTGTATACCTCTCTGCGTTCTTTTCTGTTTAATTCTAAAAAGTTTCTTCCATCAAACAAAACTTCACCTGTATCAATAGGATGAAGACCCACTATACACTTAGTTAAAACCGATTTTCCAGAGCCACTTTCACCAATAATCAAATTGGTTTTTCCAGTTTCAAAAGTGAATGAGATGTCTTTCAAAACATGATTATCGGCAAACGATTTGTTTATATTTTTTATCTCTATCAAATGAGAAGTAATTGCGTGAGTAATAAATTAAAAAAGAGTATTAAAATGCTGCTGTAAACTACTGCTTTTGTACTCGCTTTACCAACCTCTAAAGCACCTCCAGAAGCATAATACCCATAGTACGAAGAAATAGACGTGATGAGAAACGCAAACACAACCGTTTTAATCAGCGCATAAGAAATATCAAATGCTTCAAAATAAGCTTGAAGTCCTAAAATGTATTTATCGGGGTCAATTTGCGGAAGTCCACCAATCCAGCTAACCACATAACCACCTATCAAACCTAATATTATGCTGTAAATTATCAAAATCGGAAAAATGAACATCGAGGCAACTATTTTTGGTTGAATGAGGTAACTTGCAGAATTTACACCCATAATTTCTAAGGCATCTATTTGCTCTGTAACACGCATTGTTCCTAACTCTGAAGCAATGTTAGAACCAACCTTTCCTGCTAAAATTAAACAAATAATGGTGGGAGAAAATTCTAAAATAATTGACCTACGCGCGGTGAAACCTACCGTAAAATCAGGTATCCAAGCACTATCAATGGCTGATGCCGTTTGAATTACAATTACCGCGCCCATAAAGGCAGACATCAAAATAACAATGCCCAACGAATTGACACCTAATTGCATTATTTCATCGACCGTGCGTTTAAAAAATACGCGATATTTTTCAGGTTTGTTAAACACCTGATACATCAACATAAAATATTTACCAATATGGTACAGCAACTTTTTTTGAAAATTAAAGTGCTAAAATACTGATAAAAAAATGCAACACGCAATTATTTTCATCGGCTTAATTTTAAAAACCTTAATTTTACGAGATTATTATTCTCTTTTAGTGATGAACAATACTTACTTAGTGATAATGGCAGGTGGCATTGGTAGCCGTTTTTGGCCCATGAGTACTACCGCATCTCCAAAACAATTTCATGATGTGTTGGGCTTGGGCAGAACGCTCATTCAACAAACTGCAGACAGATTTAAAGGTATTTGCCCAGAAGAAAACATTTATGTTGTAACCAACGAAGATTACAAAACTTTAGTAAAAGAGCAGTTGCCATTTTTGAATGAACATCAAATTTTAAGCGAACCGCACAGAAAAAATACCGCTCCTTGCGTGGCGTATGCATCATACAAGATAAAAGCAAAAAATCCAAACGCTACGCTTGTAGTTGCTCCTGCCGATCATGTGGTGTTTAAGGAAGATGAGTTTAAAAATACCATAAACATAGCCATTGAAAAAGCTTCTTCGGAAAATTGTTTAGTTACGCTCGGCATTAAGCCCAGCAGACCTGATACGGGTTATGGTTACATTCAGTTTGTAAACGATAACGACAAAAAGAGCTCTGTAAAAAAAGTAAAAACGTTTACCGAAAAACCAGAAAAAGAATTGGCTAAGCAATTTTTAAAAAGCGGAGATTTTTATTGGAATTCTGGAATATTTATTTGGAGTATTAACTCCATAACTCAAGCGTTTGAAGAGTTTTTACCCGATGAAGCAAAATTGTTTGAAGAAGGAAATAGTTTATATTTCACTGGAAAAGAAGAAAAATTTATCCAAGAAATTTATCCTCAAACCAAGAGCATTTCGATAGATTATGGCATCATGGAAAAAGCTAAAAATGTATTTGTTGTACTTTCTGATTTTGGCTGGAGCGACCTTGGCACGTGGGGTTCACTATACACACACATAGAACACGATGAACACAAAAATGCCATTGTAGGCAAAAATGTGCGTGTGTATGATTCAGAAAAAAACATGATAAAAGTGCCCGATAACAAATTGGTAGTTATTCAAGGATTAGAAGGTTATATTGTTGTAGAAAGCAACAGCACACTGCTTATTTGCAAAAAAGAAGACGAACAAAAAATAAAAGATTTTGTAGCAGATTTAAAAGCTGAAAAAAAATCAAAATTTGTTTAATTCAACTTCAATCTTACAATTTTCCCTTTACTTCCAACGCCAATTCCTTTTAATGAATTCGGAAAAAACTGAGTAGCATTTAGCGATAGAGAGTCTAAAAATTGCCACGATTTTCCGCCATCATAACTAATGTCTGTACCGCTTGTTCCTGTTGAGATGTAAACATTATCTTTTACGTAAGTTACACACGAACGGTAATGCTGAATGCCTTTTGATACGTGCCATGTTTTGCCACCATCGTTGGTATACATTTTACTGCTATCGCACTCAATATTTTCCCAATTTCCTCCAACAGCTACACCATTATTTTTATCTTTAAATACCATGCTGTAAATACCTTTACTCGCAGTACCTTGTAATATTGGTGTAGAAAAATATTGCCATGTTTTGCCTTTATCTTCTGAAACTAAAAAGCGTGCTTGCTCACCGCCTGTTCCAATATAAATTTTGTTGTTGTTCAGCGTAATGATACCTGTTCCGCTTGCAGCAAATGCGGCTTCAATGGTTAATGTTTTTGGCAAATAATTGCTGTCAATTTCATTCCATGTAGTGCCGCCATCATCGGTATATAGCATTTGCATTTTTTGATGTATAGGGTCGCCAAAAACAATGCCTTCATGCTCATTCCAAAAGTCCATGCCATCGTAAAAAATTAAAGAATCGTAATTGGCATATACTTCTTTCCATGTTTTTCCTTTGTTAGAAGTTCTAAATAGTTTTCCTGGGCTACCAGCAGATAAAACCAATGCCGTACTATCGTTTAGCGCATGCACGTCTCTAAAATCTAATCCCTTTGCTTCAGCAATTGAATCTACATTCCAAGTCATTCCTCCATCAAACGAATGTATTACTATACCATTGGTTCCACTAATCCAAACGGTGTTGGAATCTAAAATGTAAAGTCCTCTAAAATGGTTGTTGACAACATTTGACAATAATTTCTCAACTTGTAAATTATACTCTTTTGTAGAAAAAGCTTCCTTATTTCTGTGTTCTTGAGAGCAGGAGAAAAATAAAATCAAAGAGAAAATTAAACTTATGCTTTTCATATTTTTTTATTTACAACTCTCTTTTTTAAGGCGTCAGCATAAGCATTTTCTCCGATACGCGCCATTAACTCATTTTTTACAATGCCCACCAACATTTTAACATCTACCAAATAACATAGTTCACCCATCATTTTTTAGTCTTTTCGAGAAACTTTCGCCTAGTAATCTGCACTTTTATCGTTACCAGCCGAGTGTACAACCCTTTGTGGAAGGGGAATTTTTATGCCATTCGTTCTTAAACTTTCTTCTATCATGTAGCGAATGTCGCTCATAATAAATTCAATTTCCCAACTTTTTTCTGCCCAAAAATAAATTTCAAAATCTAAACCTTTATCGCCAAAGTTTATCAGCAAGATGCTTACGTTTTGATTTTTATTCACCTTTGGATGTTTCATCACGCTTTGGTAGAGGAGGTCTTTTACCATTTCGGTATCGGTGTTGTAAGGCACACTTACAAAAATACTAAAGCGGGTGTTTTTATCACTCGAAGTCCAATTGACTACATTTTCGGAGGTTAGTTTTTTGTTAGGTATGTGAATGATTTTTCCTTCGCGCGTTTTTACAATGGATGAACGAATGCTAATTTTTTCCACCTTCGCTACCATCTTGTCTATTTCTACAATGTCGTTTACCTTAATGGTGCCTTCAATAAGTAAAATAAAACCCGAAACAATATCGGCAAAGAATGATTGTAGCCCAAGCCCGATACCAACTAATAATGCGGCTGAAGCTCCAAGTATGTAAGTAATGTCCGCACCGAAACTTTGAATACATATAATCAAAGCCAAAGTGTATATCAAATACTTAAAGAGGGTTATGAACGTGTATTGATTGTGAGAACTAATCCATTTGCGGTCGCTGGCGTAGTTTTTTATAAATACTTTACTGAGTTGAAAAATAAGTCGAGCAACAACAAAAAGAATGATGTTGAAGATGATTATACCAAGTGAAATTTGAATTTTAAGTTTGGGTTGATCAACAAGAAGAAATTTATGTTCCCAAAGAGCATCAATCCCTAATTGGTCGTTGTTTATTGAAAGACTCTCGATGCACAACAGAATGGCAATAAAATAAGTTATTTGATTGATAACGCGATAAAGATTTCGCTCTTTACCACCAGCAACTATTTTCTGATTTTTTAATGTGTTGCCGTATTTTTTGGTGATAAATTTTACCGCAAAAACAGCCGCAACGCTAATGATACCAATTAGCAAGAAGTTAATGAGCGCAATGTTGGCTTCATCAATACTAAATAATGGTTCGTATAAAAATTCTTTCATTCGTTTTTATGCTATTTTTTTACAATAATACCCAATTCTTGCGATAATGAAATTTCTGCTTTTTGTAATTGCATCATTTCTTTCATCAATCGTATTTGCTCTTCACTTCCTTGCTTTGTTTTTAATTCATCTTGCAATTTGGAAATACTAATAGCCAAACGTTTTAATTTATACATCGCCATTGCTTCATGCACGGCTCTTAAAAGTTTTGAGTCTTCTGTTCCTGGAAAAATGTTGTGTTTCTTATGCCAATTTTCACTTAAGTGATGTAATGAGGTGGTTAAATCAATTGCCAATTGTTTTATTTCGTTGTTGACAGAAGTGTAAAAATCGTTAAGTGTAGGTACAGAATTTATATCCAAATGAGCGATGTAAACTTCTAAAATATCTTGGTATAATTTGTTTTCTAATTTTAAATTATCATGCTCTAAGTCATGAAGAATGTACTCTGCAATGCTTACTTCGGTTTTTATTTCTTTGCCTTCTTCATCTTCGGCATCAATGCTAATTTTTTGGTCACCATAATTAAATAAAATACGAATAATATCCAGCTCTTGATGCTCTAAAGTAGATTTAAAAATATCTTGTTGCTTTGTTGGCAAAACATCTGTTGAAGGAAGATAATTTTCTTCATTATTGTTGATGCGTTTTTTGGTTTTCTCACGCAGAATTTTTGTCAACTCATTAAGCAATGCTTGCTCTTGAATGTCGAATTGTTCGCTGCATGTTTTGATGTACACTTGGCGGGCAATCGCATCGGGAATAAGCGCGATACTTTGAACAATATCGCGAATAAGCGTGGCTTTTTTTATCGGGTCACCTTTGGTTTCTTCAAGTAATAATTCTGTTTTGAATGAAATAAAGTCTTTAGAGTGTTTACCTAAATAATCTTTCAACTCAGAATTAGAAACACGCTTGGCAAACGAATCAGGGTCTTCGCCATCTGGAAATAATAAGGCTTTTACATTAAGTCCTTGTTCTAAAATCAAATCAATTCCTCTAAACGATGCTTTAATACCTGCTGCATCGCCATCGTATAGTACCGTAATGTTTGGTGTGTAGCGTTTGATTAAAGAAATCTGTTCTTTGGTTAGTGCCGTTCCCGAAGACGCCACAACATTTTCTATGCCTGCTTGATGTAGAGAAATTACATCGGTATAACCTTCTACCAAAAAGCAATTATCTAACGTAGAAATGGCTTTTTTGGCTTGAAACAAGCCGTACAGAATACGACTTTTGTTATACACCTCACTTTCGGGCGAGTTGAAATATTTGGCTGATTTTTTATCCGTTTTAAGAATCCTTCCACCAAAGCCAACAACCTTTCCAGTAATGTTGTGAATGGGAAACATCACCCTACCTTTAAAGAAATCGAACTGCTTATTTTCGTTTAGTTTGGTAAGTCCTGTTTTTTCTAAGAACTCTAATTTGTAGCCATTTTCAAGCGCTTTTTTGGTAAAGCCGTCCCACTCATCCAAACAATAACCCAAGTTAAATTTTTTGATGGTGTCATCACTAAATTGACGCTCGTGAAAGTAGCTTAAGCCAATATTTTTACCTTCTTCAGTATTGAATAAATTGTCGTGAAACGTCTTTTCTGCAAATTGATTAACGATGTACAAGCTTTCGCGAAGTGTATTAACTTCTTGCTGCTCTTGCGAAGTTTCGGTGTATTCTTCTTCAATTTCGATGTTGTACTTTTCTGCCAACCAGCGAATGGCTTCAGGATAGCTCATTTGCTCGTGTTCCATCAAAAATGATAACACGTTTCCACCTTTGCCCGAGCTAAAATCTTTGAAGATGCCTTTAGCTGGAGAAACCATAAACGAAGGTGTTTTTTCATCCACAAAAGGGCTCAAACCTTTATAGTTGCTACCTGACTTTTTGAGTTGCACAAATTCTCCAATCACTTCTTCAATGGCAGCAACTTCTAGTACACGTTCTATAGTTTTTTGGGTAATCATTTACGATGACCAAAGTTAAGGAAATAATGGTAGAGTTGGTGATGTTTGGTTGAAAGTTGAAAGTCTTTGTTCTTTTATCTAATTTCTGAACTTCCATATACGCTTACCCGCTTAATCCTGTTTGCAAACATATTAATCAACCTTCTTCTATATGAAATAAATATGCCCACTTTCGGAAGTATTTTTGCACCCCAAAGAACAGCCCATTTTCTATGGTAGCTTTCCCATATTCCGTAGGGAATAGAGCATTTTCGCCAGCGCAGGAAGCCTTTTCGCTACGGAAGGGAGGATTTTCTCTTTGGAAAATTGTCGCGGCTACATGGAATGGACTATTTTCCCTATAGAAAACGGTTGCGGCTATATAGAAAATAGAATTTTCTCTATGGAATATGCTTGCGGCACTATGGAAAAAAGGATTTTCGCTATGGCAGAAAGTATTTTCGTTATGGAAAACACCCCCTTCGCCTCAGAAAATAGGTTATTTACAGCCAATTAGCTCATTTATGCCTTTAAAACACTCATTTTAGGAATCACAGAAAATGCCAGCATGGGCGAAGTAGGAATTTGTAAGAAAAAAGAAACAAAACTTATTTCTTATAAAACGCAAACAACTCTTTAGGGTGAATATCTAGGGTGCGACAAATAGAAATAATTTGGCTAACACTCGTATTGATTACCCCACGTTCTATACGTGATATTTGGCTTATGGAAATATCCGCATCAAAAGCCAATGCCTCTTGAGAAATGTGTTTAGACTCTCTTATGCTTTTTAGCCGTTGCCCAAAAGCGATTAAGTCTTCACTATTTCTATCGGATTTCACATAGCAAAAGTTGGTTTATGTTAATAAAAATACCTAAGCAAATTTGCTTTGTTTGATTTTTTATTTCATATTCGTTGTTGTAAAATCAAAAACAGACTAAAAAATACTCCATTTGGAGTATTGTACGGTTGGTTTTGTAGTAATAATTTTAAACACTTTTAAATATGATAAGCTAATCTAAAAGGGCTGATTACCCAGTCGAGCATCTGAAAGGTGAAAATCGACATTAAATAAGAGAGTAGCCAAAAACCTTTACGGGGTTTTACTTATAATTTTCCTAACTTTATAAAATTAAAAAACATGAACAAGTATAAAATCATAGTAACTACTTGCGTAGTAGCGATAAGTACAATGTTGGTTTGGACTGGGTGTAAAAAGCAGCAAAGCTTACCCCAAGAAACCATAACTGAAACACTGAATAATAAAAATAATTCTGCGGATGCAGAGCAAACGGCTAAAATTCAACGCTTCACTAGAGCATTGTCAATTCTAGTAAGAAATGATGTGGAGGTTAGGCATATGATAAAGTCGGAGGCACTAAAAGAGTTTGATGGAGATTATGATATTCTTTTTAAAAATGTTTCTGACTATACCTTCTCCGATAATCAAACATTTAAGGATAAGTTATCGAAAATAGAATCAAAGGCATTCTTTGAAAATTTGATAACAGATATTCCTGCATTAAATATCTCTGTACCCGTTAAAATTGAGGATTGGGATGCTGAAACGTTTATTCCTACTGTTGCGTTTGTCTCTGGAATATCCAAGCATGGTAATCACGCAATAACTGGATACGAAAAAAGTGGTAGAACGATAAATTTAAATTCAGCGGAGGAACCCAATGTGCCAGTTATTGCTGTAACCCTAAACGAAAGAGTGGATAAAAATGGAATGGTTAGACCAGAAGTCACTGATGCTATTGCTAATGGTGCTGGTTGGGTATTTTGCCCCAATTGTGTCATTATTATTATTGGTGGAGGTGGTAGTGGCGGAGGTGGTGGAGGTGGTGGAGGTGGCACTGGAACCATTAGAAAAGATGGGCATTCTGAGTATTTGTTTCAAATTAACGCCCCCGATCTTGGTAAATTTGAAAGCTGGATTAACGGAAAGCCAGAAATATACGTAAAAATAAAAAGTGCAAGCGGAGCAGATATAGGTGAATTATTCTTTAACCCCAAGAGAGATGAAATAGATAACACTTGGTATAAGGTAAATATGTTTATCACTACTTGGGATTTTGCAACTTTTGGCAGTTATATTAACTACTATTGGTGGGAAGATGATAAAGCTGGTGAACCAGTTAAATACACCTACACGACTACCTTCGATAATCAGACACTAAATGTTGAATATACGCTCAAAGAAGATGATGACAGATTGGGGTACTTAAATGTTACCAAACTTGATAAGATAGAGCAGATATACAATACAGGATTAATTAAGTGGCAAATGAAGTAGTTTAACATAAAGGGGCGGGATATACTGCCCCTTTATTTAATACTTTTACAAGATGAAGATAATGTTTAGGCTTTCACTTGTTCTTGTTTTTTCAAGTGGTTTTTCTCAAAACGAAATAGTTATAAATGAGAAGCAAAATACTTTATACATTAGTTCAGGAACAACCTATCGTCAATTTCGGTTTCTTGGTAATTGGAATAAAGCAAGTCAACCAATTGACTTTTCTGCTGACTATGGTGTTAAAAAAAAACTAACTATTGGTGTGTCTTATTCGAGATTTTATAGAACATTTTCTTTTTTTGATGAAAAACGCTACACACCACCTCGTGAATTTCATTATTCATACCACTATAATGTTTTTTGTGCTCGTTCGTCTTTAGTAATTTTTAAAAATGATTTTTCGCAATACGATAATTGGGAAATCAATTTAAATGTTCTTGGTGGCATCGCCTTTGGAAGACTAGAAAGAGAGTGGTCAGCAGACACTCCGGTTGATTATACTAATTTTAGAAATGACGAAGATGTGCGATACTTTCCAGGTATATCAATTGGTATTCGATTTTTTCCTATTAAACTACTTGGACTATACTCCGAGTTTGGCTATTCAGAGTCTAGTTACATTAAATATGGTGTAGTTGTAAGGCTCAATAACAATAAACTCCCCTAGTAACTTAAAACCTTTGTCATGTATGTTTGCAATTTAAATCCTAAAAACAGAAGTTTCAATAGATATCAAATAAAAAAAATCCCTTGGTCAGTGCTTTTTTAATAAGTATAACCAATAAAAATCTGATAGGAAATCTCTAATTGAAACTTACTTACTCATCAAGGTGTCTAGCACTAGTTTACCTTCCTCGTTGAAGAATTTCCAGTTGCCAATTTTTTTACCTTCTTCGTACTGGCCTGTGTACATTATCTTTCCAGTACTTTCGTGAAACACGATGTATTCGCCATGTTCTTTTCCTTCTTTGTAGTCGCACTCGCTAGCGGGTGCTCCTGTTGGGTGCCACGATTGCCAACGTCCTTCGCGTAGTCCATTGCGTTTAAAGCCCTTCATTTTAGGTAAACCGTTTTTGTACAATACTTCAACTCGTCCTGTGTAGCCTTCGGGTTCTTCTTTAGAAATAGGAATGCCGTTGTAGGTTTCTTGTTTTTCTTCTACTTGAGTTTGTGGAGTAGTTTCTTCATTATTATTACCACAAGCAATGCTTGTCAACAAAACAAAAAATAGTAAATATTTTGTGGTGTTCATCGTGTTATTTTTTTCGATTTACGGTGTATTCTACCAGTTGTTTTAACGCATAACGAGCTTCATTTTCTGGAAAATCTTCTAGCATTGCCAAGCACTCATCTTTTAATTTTAACATGGTATTTTGGGTATATTCAATGCCACCTTTTTGTTTTACAAACTCAATCACTTTGGCTACTTTATCAGGGTTTTCGTTGTGGTTTTTTATGTAGTTGATGATGGTTCTTTTTTCAGATTTATCGGCTTGACCTAAGGCATAAATCAGAGGTAAAGTCATCTTGCGTTCTTTTATGTCAATACCTGTTGGCTTACCTGTAAGTGTTTTTGTTTCATAGTCGAACAAGTCATCTTTTATTTGAAACACCACACCTACTTTTTCGCCCCATTGCCATAGTTTGTTTACCAGCAATTTGTCGTTGCTTACAGATGCGCCACCAGCAGCACAACACGAAGCAATGAGTGAAGCGGTTTTTTGAGTAATGATGTTGTAATAGACTTCTTCGGTGATGTCTAAACGCCTAGCTTTTTCAATTTGCAACAACTCGCCTTCGCTCATTTGTTCAATGGCTTTAGAGATAATTTCCAACAAGTCAAAATGCTTGTTGTTGATAGATAACATCAAGCTTTTAGAGAGTAGAAAATCGCCAACCAACACGGCAATCTTATTTTTCCAAAGCGCATTGATAGAGAAAAATCCTCTGCGCATATTAGCATCATCTACTACGTCATCGTGTACTAATGTTGCGGTGTGTATGAGCTCAATCAGAGAAGCACCTGTGTAAGTTTTTTCGTTGATGTTGCCACACATTTTTGCCGACAAGAATACAAACATAGGACGCATTTGCTTGCCTTTTCGCTTGATGATGTAGTGCGTAATTTTATCCAACAAAGGCACCTTACTTTTCATCGAAGCCTTGAATTTATCTTCGAACAAAGCCATGTGTTCTTTAATGGGT
>JBKHVV010000026.1:0-5171 GCA_046569885.1 Bacteroidia bacterium | reverse complement strand
TTTTATCCAATAAAGGCACTTTGCTTTTCATCGAAGCTTTGAATTTATCTTCGAACAAAGCCATGTGTTCTTTAATGGGTGCTTGTATTTCTGATAAAACGGACATTTACGGGGCAATTTGTATTAAGCCGTACATCTTACTTTTTTCGGTGGGCATTATTAGCCGATTGTCGAACGTTCGGTACGATAGTCTAGGTCTTAAAATTAAATTGTTTTTTTCAGTTTTCACTTCCGAATATGATAAATCTCCTTGTGCATTTATTTTTGCTTGAACAACCATAGCACGTTGTGGATAGTTCATGTAACGCAGGTTTTGCTCTCTGTTGGGTAAATCAATATTACGTGGATGGTCGTTAAAATAGACGTATAAATTGTTGTCGAAATAGGTGAGTGCATACGATAAAAAGTATCCGAAATCGTTTACCGAATATTGTTTTTTAGAAATTTTTTTATTCCATTCAATCTGCCCTTCTTCATCAACACTCACTACAATTATATCGTTGTAATAGTAGATGGTAGAATAATTCATAAATCCACTAGAAATATCATTGTAGGTTGAAATAGATTTGAAATATTGTTCCGCTACGAATATAGCTCCGCCATTTGGTTTTACAATAAAATGGTCGAAATAAAATGAACTCAATTCACCACCTTTTTTTACTTTTCGTGGCGGTAAAAATTCGGATAAAAATTGCTCCCCAAATGGCTTGATAGACTTCTCAGAAATTTGATTGGTGTTTAAATCAATAGACAAGAAAAATGTGCCCGCAATGCTAAAACTTTTATCGTTAGAGTAAAATCCACCAACA
Organism: Bacteroidia bacterium; assembly: GCA_046569885.1. GTDB lineage: Bacteria > Bacteroidota > Bacteroidia > Flavobacteriales_D > Parvicellaceae > JBKHVV01. The sequence goes on along the minus strand of JBKHVV010000026.1, from coordinate 4,362 downwards.
TACAGTTTGTTGTTCGGTGCTACTTCAAACGTGGCAGAAGTAATCCATTTTCCCGTTAAGCTTAATTCAAATTCTTTAATGGTTTTAGTCGCATTGTCGTAACGAATCAAAATAAATTTTTCGGGATTACTGAATGATTTTTCGAAGTTGGTATTTCCTAAAATAAATACGTTGTCGTTGTAGAGTTTTATTTTTTCTAAAATGAAATTTTGCGAAGCGTAGGGCAACTCTAATTTTTCTTTCCAAAGCAAGGTAAGGTCATTTGAAAAACGTGAAATTTCATAAGTTTCGTTGCTTGTTTTTTCGTATGGTGGTTGACCAACAAACAGAATTCCCGTGCTATCGGAACTTACTTTAAATACAGGCTGTCGATTGGTTTTATCGTAGCTTAAACTTCCCAAAATGGTAGAAGCACTTTTAGAATAGTTATAGACTAACGCAGTGAGTTTTCTCGCGGCTCTATCATCAGCTTCGTAATACACATAAGGCGTATTGTTTTGTACAAAAATTTCTTTAATGTTGATATTAGAGCTATTATCCGAAAAAGGCAATTCTATTGGAATGTTGCTTACTTTGTTGAGTTGTCTGTCGTAGACATCAATCTCAAATTTAGAAGCAGAAAATGTTGGATTGTGCCGTTTTAAAACATACACCAACGAGTCGTTAGAACCAATAATATTTTTAACTTCTTCGCGATTTACCAAGCGACTTACGCTACTTGTAGTAATTGTTTGCCCTAATAAAGTTGAGCAAATAAAAACAAAAATATATGTAAAAAAATTACGCACTAAGGGCTGCTTTATTTTTATTGGCTAATTGTCCGCAAGCCGCATCAATATCTTTTCCACGACTTCTGCGAATGTTTACAATCAATTTTTTTCGCTCTAAATAATTTGCAAAGGCATCTACTTTTTCTTTATCCGCTTGTTGAAATTTACCGCCATCAATTGGATTGTATTCAATGATGTTTATTTTACAAGGCACATGTTTACAAAAAATGGCTAACTCTTGCGCATCCATTAACGTGTCGTTAAAGTCTTTAAAGATGATGTATTCAAAGGTGACGCGTGTTTCTGTCTTGCTGTAAAAATATCTCAAAGCTTCTGCTAATGCTTCTAACGAATTGGTTTCGTTGATGGGCATTATCTCGTTGCGTTTTTTGTCGTTGGCTGCGTGTAACGATAGGGCTAAATTAAATTTCACTTGGTCATCGCCCAACTTTATAATCATTTTGGCAATGCCTGCGGTAGAAACGGTAATGCGCTTTGGCGACATCCCCAAACCTTCTTCGGAAGTAATCATTTCTGCCGATTCCAGTGTGTTGTTATAATTTAACAAAGGTTCGCCCATGCCCATATAAACAATATTTGACAGGGGAATGTTGTAGTGTTCTTCTGCTTGTTTTTTTAGTTCCACTACTTGCTCCTGAATTTCGTATGGATTGAGATTTCGCACACGTTTTAATTGACCTGTAGCACAAAAATTACACGTTAAGCTACAACCCACTTGTGATGAAATGCAAGCGGTCATGCGTGTTTTGGATGGAATTAATACGCCTTCTACCACATTACCATCGTAGAGTTTAAAGGCAGATTTGATGGTTTTATCTGCACTTATTTGTTTATCCGCAACGGTGAGTGTATGAATAACGAAATGTTCATCTAATAGGGCACGAAGAGGTTTTGAAAGATTGGTCATTTCATCAAACGACTTTACACTTTTCTTCCACAACCATTCGCGAATTTGTTTGGCACGGAATGATTTTTCGTTGTGTTCTTCAAAAAATGTTTTTAGTTCGTCTAACGATAACTGCTTTATATCTCGCTTGTGCTCCATCTTTGCAAAGATAAGCAAGTTAATTGAGTCAGCGAGTTATTTGCCAATGTAGCGAATAAAAGTCTATTTTCCTTTACCGTTGCCTTTTCCGGGTTCAACTTTTATTTCTACCCCTTTAGGTTTTACTTTGAATTTAGCAACGTGATTGGCGTTGTCTTTTTGAGGATTATCAGTATCCAGTTCCAACTCTACTTTTTTGGCAGTTTTAAAGTTTATTTTTGAATACATGGTTGGCAAGGATGCCGAAACAATCCACTTGCCGCCACTTAAATAGATATAAACATTGCGTTGCAAATCGAAATAGAAGTTGTGGTCGGAAAAATAAATGTGTCGCGTTTGCGCTCTATAACCTTTTGCAGGAGCCCATGGCGGAGGACCGCCACCGCCTTTTTCGTTACTTCTTCCTTGACCGATAGAGTCTATTGGTAATACAAGGATTAGTGCTAAGAGCACCATAATTCCTTTAAGCTTATTTTTTAGTGTCATGATTTTGTTCGTTTTCTTTGTTGTCTTCAAAGATAACAAAAATTAAACCAAAAGTCAATATTGTGATTTCAGTCACTCAATAAAAGTTGAATTAACTCGAAATTTGCTATCATTGTAAAACATAAACCAAATTAATTATGAAATTTTCAAAACTATTTTTCTCGTTGATGACAGCAGGAATGCTATTGGCAAGTTGCAGTAATTCTCAAGGACAGAGCTACAAAAATGTAGATGTAAACAAAGCACAAGAAATTATTTCTTCTACCGAAAATGTAGTGGTGTTAGATGTGCGCACGCCTCAAGAGTTTAGTGAAGGTCACATGGAAAACGCCTTAAATATTGACATTTACAGCAGCGATTTTGAAACACAATTAGCCCAGTTAGATAAAAGCAAAACCTATGTTGTGGTATGCCATTCGGGTGGTAGAAGCGCCAAAGCATCGGATAAAATGACAAGCATGGGCTTTGAATCTGTAAACAACATGGAAGGCGGCTTTACAGCTTGGGCAGGTGCAGGCAAACCATCTGTAAAGTAATTTTTGGTGAACATTTTTCCTCCTAAAAACACTGCGTTTTACAAGGGCTTTTTCCTCGTTGTACTATTTGCTGCGATTGCTACTTACATTGCCGAATGGCACGTATTAAAATCTATAGGTATTAGTCCGCTTATTGTGGGCATTGTGTTGGGGATGATATTTGGAAACACTTTTCGTTCTAAACTTCCTGCCGATTGGTCGCCAGGGATTATCTATAACACAAAAATCATTTTGCGTGCAGCCATTATTTTTTATGGATTTAGAATAACCTTTCAGCAAATTGCAGCCGTTGGCATAGATGGTTTATTGGCAGATGTCATCATGCTAAGCACTACATTTTTATTGGGCTCCATAGTAGGCATTCGATGGTTGAAAATGGATAAAGAAACCACGTTTATGTGCTCATCGGGTGCTGCTATTTGTGGTGCTGCTGCTGTGTTAGCCACCGAGCCAGTGGTAAAAGCCGAGAGTCATAAAACATCGGTGAGTGTGGCTACGGTGGTAGTTTTTGGTACCATTGCCATGTTTTTATATCCTATTTTGTACAAGGCAGGTTTGTTTGGTTTTGATGCCAAGCAAATGGGCATTTATATTGGCGCTTCTGTGCATGAAGTGGCGCACATAGTTGGCGCAGGAAATGCTATTAGCCCCGAAACTGCCGATGTAGGCATTATTGTGAAAATGGCACGCGTGATGTTACTAGTGCCATTGCTTATGGTGTTGAGTTATTTCATTAGTAAACAAGGTGCTACTTCCGCTACTAAAACGAGCATAAAAATTCCATGGTTTGCGGTTGGCTTTATTGCCGTAGCTGCGTTTAATTCCTTTGATTTTTTGCCTAAAGATGTAGTGCATACCATTAATGTAGCCGATACATTTTTACTCACGATGGCGATGACGGCTTTAGGCATGGAAACTACCGTTGCTAAGTTTAAAGCCGTTGGTGGAAAGCCATTTTTACTAGCGTTTATCCTCTTTATTTGGTTGATTGGTGCGGGGTGGTTAACTACCTACATTATCAGTTGAAACAGCAATAACTTGGATGTTTAATTCGGGATGTTCGCGAGCATACTTTTTAAAGTAACGAAAGTTTTTAACATAAAGTCTAAACATCATGTCATTTCTCCAGTAGTACATAAGTACATATTTTGTATCTTCATTTATTGAGTACTTTTCTCCCGTTGAAGATTTAAAATGACTAAGTTTTATATCAAGAGATTCCATAATCATTGTATCCATATATCCCTCAATGCCTCTATAAAGTTGACTATTTAGTGCAAATTTTGACAATGAAGTTTCCTTTCCTTCAAAATAATTTGAAACATCTTCTTGGTCTGAGCTAAAGCAAGCAAAGTAAAATACAGAATCGGGTTCATTAACTTTATAAATGAAACCTCTTGGGTATATTTTTAGTTTTTCATCCGTATAAGCCAACTCAGAAACATCATATTTTATTTTTTTAAGGCTTGCTTTTGTTTTATCGCTTTGTGAAAACGCAGCAACA